>JAURZP010000146.1 GCA_030653335.1 Methanoregula sp.
AGAACAACTGGGACTTCTGGACTTCCCTTCCTGAGGCGCTGCACCAGGTGACCATCGTGATGAGCGACCGGGGAATCCCCGCATCCTACCGGCACATGCACGGCTTTGGGAGCCACACCTTCAGCATGATTAATGCAAAGAACGAGCGGGTCTGGGTGAAGTTCCACTTCATGACCCAGCAGGGGATTAAGAATATTACTGACGAGGAAGCTGGAGCGATCGTTGCAAAGGACCGTGAGAGCAACCAGCGCGATCTCATTGAGAGCATCGACAAGGGTGACTTCCCCCGCTGGAAGATGTATATTCAGGTGATGACCGATGAGCAGGCCAAGAAGATGGCCTACAATCCCTTTGACCTCACCAAAGTCTGGTTCCACAAGACCTTTCCCCTCATTGAAGTCGGCATGCTCGAGCTGAACCGTAACCCGGAGAATTACTTCCAGGATGTGGAACAGGCTGCGTTCAATCCGGCTGCGGTGGTCCCGGGCATCAGCTTCTCACCGGACAAGATGCTGCAGGGCCGCCTCTTCTCCTACGGTGATGCACAGCGTTACCGGCTCGGCATCAACCATCACCAGATTCCGGTCAACAGCCCGAAGCATGCTTATGCCCATGCCTCCCATCGCGACGGCACTATGCGGGTGGACGGGAACCATGGGTCTGCCGTTGGCTACGAGCCGAACAGTTTTGGCGAGTGGCAGGAGCAACCCGAGTACAAAGAGCCCCCGCTCGAACTCTCCGGTGCAGCGCAGGCCTGGAACTTCCGTAAGGATGATAGCGATTATTACACCCAGCCGGGCATGCTCTTCCGGCTGATGAGTAAAGCACAGCAGAAAGTGCTCTGCGAGAATACCGCCCGGGCTATGGGCGATGCACCCGAATTCATCAAAATCCGCCACATCGGGAACTGTTTGAAGGCCGACAAGGCGTATGGCAAGGGTGTTGCGGATGCACTCGGTATCTCTCTTGATAAGGTGAAGTGAACGGCTTTAGGAGGTTTAGGGCAGTTCCCCTTTTTTTCCGGCCACACATCCTGTGAGATCTAAAGTTGTTTGAAAAAAATCCCTGAAGGGTTTGCTGCGACAGGAGATTAAGCGGCGTCCGATTTATTGTGGAGATATCCCTTCCTTTACGCGGCTTTTAGAAGGTCCGGATGAGTCATAACATCACGAATCGTTTCCATATCACTGATGAGCAGCTCATCTGAATACGGACAGTCAATGATATCAAAAATTGCCCTGACCGCCAGTTTTACACCTTCATAATGATTTTTTTTTAGAGAAACACTTGTTCTCAAAGCGTAATCTCAAAAATCCCCAATCCCGGAAAAACAACCCCAATATTCGCATTACGGCAGCCTTTCCGGGTTCCTGATAGAATAATATGGTAAAAACCAGCACTAATCCCCGCCGCTCACAATCTTCCCGTCCTGCATCACAATGACCCGGTCGAAATATTTCTGGTGCCATTCTTCATGCGAGACCATCACTACGGTCTGGTTGAGATCCTTGTTGAGTTTCCGGATCAGTTCAAGGATGATCGTGGAATTACGGGTGTCAAGGTTTGCACAGGGCTCATCGGCAAGGATGATGGCGGGGTTGTTAACGAGCGCCCGGGCAATGGCAACCCGCTGCTGCTCGCCTCCGGACATCTCGCCGGGAAAAAATTCACCCGATCTTTGAGTCCGACAAGGTTAAGAATATCCCGGCACGCCCGGGCGAATTCCTTTACCGTCATGCCCCGCACTTTGGATGGCAGGTATAAAAAGGGAGTTTTCTGCCAAAGGCCGTAGGGAAAAAGTGAGAAGGGTTAACCGTTTTTCAGGGCAACAATATCTTTGACCCCGACCAGTTTCCAGACAAGCGAACGCTCCTCGCGGACGATCACGTCAGGGCTGTCATCCGGGCTGTGACCAAGAGCCGTGAGTACCCGTGATGAGAGCCGGTTCTTTGCAATCATCTCAACAAACTGCTCCCGTACCTTCTTTTTCTGTGCCGGATCCTTCACCTCTTCAAGCATACCCTGCAGGCTCACAAAGGTAAAGGCGGAGAGGTCCGGAGCGTACTCCTCGATCTCGACAGATACCTTCGGGTTTTTGGCAAAATATTCCATCTTCCTGCCGTATTTGGTGGAGAGGAAGTAGAGGTATTTTTTGTCAAAGACATACATGAACGGCGCTATATAGGGATGGTCACAAGCGCCAAACGAGATCCTTGATACATACTGGCGTTCGATCAGGGCATCATACTCGGCTTTGGGCATTTTGGGGATTTTTACCGGGTCCATACGATCATCAATCCTTCAGATTAGTAGTCTTATGCAGGGAGATTATAATGATGATCTAAGGACCACGATTTCATTTCCATCCTGCCTCAACAAAAAATGTAGAGTGGTATCCCAAGGTACGAAATTACCCGCACCCCCGCATCCGTGATTTTTCACTGAAAGCATCCGGATCCGGCAGTTTTTCTGTTTTTACCCTAGCGAGAACGTGCCGTACTTCCCGCCGCCACCCGGGTGGAGGGTTACTGTCCCGCTGCGGAGAGCGGATATTGCATCAGCAACCTTCGGGTGGATCGCCCGTATCTCCGCAACGGGAACATCGAGGAGCACCGCGATCTCGTTGCCAAACGTAGTTATGAACGAGGCATAGATCGCCTTGCACTTTTTCGTGTTCGGCGATGATGCATTCTCCATTGTCTGGATGATCTGGGCCAGCGGGAGGACATGGATATAGGGCGGGCGGGACCGGGCATCGCCACCATGTGCGAGCTCCTTTGCCCGGTCGGATACACCTTTCTTGATAATCCCGCCATCAGCCGGGCAACGCCATGCATGGCCGATGGCCTGTTCGAGTGAATACTGGGTGAAGCACCGGGTGCAGGCCGTGCGGTTATACTTCCCCTCCTCCGGGAAGAACCCGGCATTCATCTCGACTGCACCTTTCTTTATGCTTTCCAGCACGTCTTTTGCGGTGGGATGATCGAGCCGGAGCCGGTTGAACTCACGGCCGAGCTTGTCCGGGTACGGGCTGTGGGCGTCGGAGTTGGTGAGGAACGGGACATCATACAGGTCAGGGATTGCCGCACCATACGAGCTGTCCGCGGAGAGACCGAGCTCGAGGAAGTCGATCTTCTCATTGCCGTAACAGGCCGGGACGCTGTCGAAGTAGGCGAACAAGGCAGTCCACGGAGTGAAGGCGTGGGCAGGGCCGATCATCGCCCCGACCTCATGGGCCAGGGCAGCGATCTCCTCCCCGCTCAGGTAGACATGGGGACGGCCGCTTGTGGTAAAACTCTTGCACTTCCCATCCATAAGGTCGCGGAGCTGGCTGAACTGGGCAAGATCTTCTGCCAGGATCACATGATGGACGCGTTTTATGTCCTCGATCTCGCCCTGCGGGACGATAACGATGCCGGCCTCGTTCTCCAAGAACGGCTCCCAGCCTTTCTGCCACTCGGGCTGGAGGGCGTCTCCGGTGCCAAGCACCCGGATGCCCTTTGTCACGCATCCTGCCAGCAGCTGCTCCGGCTGCATGAAGCGCGAGACGGCAATCGAGTACGGGGAGTGGATATGGAGGTCGGCGTTTACGAGCATTGGTACGTGTATGGTTGCTTCTTTCTGGATATATTTTCGCGGGAAAAAGCTAAAGTCCTTGCCGCAAGGTATGTCTGAGGGGTTTTTCTCGTACGTGAGATCCAGCCCATAGTATCACAGCGACGGGCGGGACGATACAATCATTTCTCCCCATCAGACCGATCCTGCCGGAACTGCCGGATGGAACCGCGAACTGTCGGCGTGCCCGGCTCCCGGCCGGTACCAGACTTCGACATCATCCGCATAGTAATCGGGAAGATGCTCGCGGGAAGGGACGAACCGGAGCTTTTTTAGGATGTGCTGCATGATGGGCCGTGGCATCACCACCCGGACATCGTAGCCTTTTGACAGCCATTGCCGGAGCAGGGCCTGTGTATTGCCCTCGTTTTTTTCCCGGGAGATGATGTAATGGAGATAGAGCAGGTTGTCATCATATACCTCCAGCCACCCGGAGAAGAGTTGTTCTGAAAATCCCAGTATATCACTCGCGTGTGTGCCGGTCTCGATTCGTTGTGTGGTCATCTGGATCAGTTCCTTTGGGAATCTGACCGTTTGTGCGATGGAGATATAATCCAAAGGAGAGCGCGTGGTGAAAGTGAAAATTGTGTGATTGAAACGGGGTTGGAACTGCGGAGAGAATGACAAAAAATATGAGAATATATATTCCGCATGACAGCGCGTATGAGCCCGACCCGTCCAGTTATTCCATATTGGTAAGCCGTCCTTTGAGTTCCCGGGCATCCTCTTTTTTTGCTTCCATTAAGGCAGAGATGACGGCATCGGAAAAGACGAGCGCAACCGTCTCAAAGAGGGTTCCCAACGGAGCAAATGCAGATGAGACCGACCGGTACTGCCCGGTCATCTGCCGGACCTCAAACGAAGTGTGGTCCCCACGGTAATACCCGGTGAGATCCCCAAGGTTTACTATACAATCGGCAATCCTGCTGATCTTCGAGTTAGGAGATGCCGTAATGAGGCATATCGTGCCCCCGAGTCCTTTGACCGTTGCACAAAACGTAGCCATTGAGACAGTTTCGCCGGATCCTGAAAAGACCACCATCGTATCACCGGGCTCAAGAGCCGGAGTCACGGTCTCACCGACCACGTACACCTCATAGCCAAGATGAAGCAACCGCATGGCAAACGCTCTGGCGATCAGCCCGGAGCGGCCGGCCCCGGCCACATACACCCGTTTTGCCTTTAACATCATGTCAAAGAATGCAGATGTCTCAACATTGTTGAGCAGAACGGCCGTCTTTTTTATCGACTCTGCCATCTGCTCCATGAATACCGGGATATCAGAAAATTCGTCAGTCATTGTCCTACAGGCATATTTTGTACCGGGCGATATGAGGGTATCGGTATGTGGTGTGATCTGTAGGTAAAGGAGGTTGCTGCAAAATACCGTTGTCCATATATCAGTCATAATCCCGGAACAAAGCCGGGTTCTGTCTGCGGATCCACCAGCGCCTTAACAGGAATGCTCCCACAACAATAATGATAATCCCGACAACTGCAATCACCATTGTTGTCAATGGTGTTCCTATGGAGGGAGGTGTACTTGATGCCGGGGCTATGGTCTGGGTTTGTGCTGGAGAGGTTGGACGTATACTGATATTCTGGGTCATAAAGGTGGTTGGGGTAATTAACGGAATGCTCGTCTGAATTACTGTCACACTGGCCTGAGCTGCGGCGCCTTTCTGGTAGGCAACCGCAAATTCAGACATATGTGGTGCAATTGCCTGGTAAGTTATGGTGCCCTGGCTTTCACTGATAATGGAGGTCGGCAGGGAGCTCCAGGTCTTTGCAGTGGTATCCCATAGCATCAACGCAATATCGTTCCTGGTAAATCCTTTATCGGCAAGCCAGCTGGCAGGGACGTTGAAGTTGAGAGTCACGCTTGAAATCGTTGTATACCGGGCGGGTGTTACTACAATGTACTGGTAGACGGTTGTTGCCGGGGGAGGGATCGAACCTGGCAGGACAGAATGTGGCAAGGCAGTGACAATGATATTATTGACCCCGGTGCCCGTTACCGCAACTTTTGTGATCGCACTATTGCCACCGACATTGACAACAATCGTGGAGATAGATGCCAGACCCGGTGCAGCGGATCCAGAATCTGAATCTCCACCACTGCCCCCGCCGCCGCCACTACCACCGCCACCGGTGCTGGATACAGCAACTACACCGAATGTCGACAAACCGTTCGGTGAATCACATTCAAAGAAGTCAGTGAGGGTATCAGCACTACTACCAAGGTATCGCGTGGTCAGCATTGATCTTGCGCCATCATCCGCGATACGCATAATCTTAATTTTATCAGTAGCAGGTCCATTGGCAACAACCCATGAATGGAGCACACTCAGGTTCAGTCTTACCGGATCACCTGCACCCGTCAGGTTTGCATTGATGAGGGCAGTATTTTGGAACTGAACCGTATAAGCCACAGCACCGACATTCAGATTGTTGTCAGTAGCGGATAATTGGAATGCGTTTCTGACCGATACATTCGCGCCTTCAGTAATACTCTGTGTGATTGTCACACCGGTTGGCAACTGGTTCAGGGGCAGGGTCACTGTTGAGGTTACTGTTCCGACAGTTGATGCGTTCAGGGCAGTGATTAAGGGTTCTGTGGTCATCACCACCTTTGAGATAGATGATAGATTGATGTTGCCGTTGCTCTCGTTGACAAAATTCGTATTACTGACATATTTCATCTGGCTCCAGCCATTCCCAGGATTGTTGATAACCACTGTATTTGCTGACGGCAGTGTCACAGTTCCGTTTGTATTTGTCTGGTTGACTTCGATCATCTGTTTTCCGGTAGCAGAGGTTGTGATAATAGATCCATTGATATTGGTATTGGAACTCTCAATTTTCGCAATCACCTGAAGCTGTTGCATTGTAGAATTCGTAAAAGCATCATTATCGGTTATTGTAAGCGTAACGTTATACACCTGTGACTGGTTGAAAATGTGAGTGATGGAGTTGGTGCCTATTGAGGTGATATTGTTATCGCCAAAATTCCATTTATAACTCGTGATGGTTCCATCAGGATCTGTGCTTCCGGAGGCATCAAAACTCACCGTTGTATTTATTTCAACCTGTGCTGGGGTGTAACTGAAGAACGGTATTGGGGACCTTCCTATAGAGATATAGGATGTTTTTGTCGTTGTGTTGCTGCCGTATGCATTGCTCGCAGTGAGCGTGACGTTAAATTCTCCTTTTGAAGTGTACGTGTGTACCGGGTTTTGCAGGGTTGAAGTGTTGCCTGCGATCAGATCCCCAAAGACCCAGGACCATGATGTCGGGTTGTTTCCTGATGTGTCTGTAAACTGTACAGATGACGGGGGTGCATCAAAGGAAGTTTTGTTCGCTTTGAAGTCAACCGGGGGGGATACGATTGTTGTAAAGCCACTGTTAAGTACCTTAAACCGCCCGTTAATGTTGGTCACGACCACATCCCAGGTACCGGTGGCAGAACCGGTCAGATCGAAAGTGCCGGTAATTTTGTTCGGTGAAACCACCGTCACTCCGGTTGCAGGAATCGCGTCAAGTGCCACCACCTCAAGCGCATCGTTGCCGCGGGATGTGACATATGCGAGCGAACTGGAGAGCGCAACACTGCTTGGCCATTTCAGGAGTGCTCCACCGGTCCCGTCCGATATACTGGTCTTGTATACGGGTGTGGAAGGATCAGTTATATCCACAATGTCCAGATTACTGCCCCCGAGACTAGTGACATAGGCATACGTTGCGTCAGCCGAGATCGCTACATCGACCGGACCGTTCAGGTAGGAGCCCCCGGTTGTCTTTGCTACACTTGCCTTATGAACCGGGACAGACTTATTGCTGATGTCGATGATCTCAAGCGCATTACTGGAATAGCTGGCTATATAGGCATAGTATCCAAGGACCGTAACACTTTTTGGTGCCTTTAGCAGCGCCCCGCCCGCTCCATTAGTCAGGCTTGCCATATGTTCAGGGGCAGAGTGATCCGTCAGGTTCACGATCTCCAGGGCATTACTGCCCGAACTTGCGACATACGCATACGGATAATTTTCAACAACATCAACGCTGACCGGATTATCCAGGAGCGCGCCTCCGAAACCATTTACAATACTGCCTTTGTGTGCCGGTGCAGCCGGGTCGGAGATGTCGATGATCTCAAGGGCATTGCTGCCGTAACTTGCCACATACGCGTAATTCCCCACAACATCGACACTTCGCGGATTTTTCAAAAGCGGTCCGCCGTCCACATGGGAGATCTTCCCTTTGTGGACCGGGGCCGAAGGCGTGGAGATGTCAACGATCTCCAGAGCGTTATCCAGGTAACTGGCAACATAGGCATAATTGCCGGATACCGCTACACTGATGGCACCTTTTAAGGATGCTCCCCCATCCCCGTCAACAATCCGACCTTCGTGGACCGGATCAGATGGATTGGTCAGGTTCACAATCTCAAGAGCGCTGCTGTTGTAACTTGCAATGTATGCGTAATTTTTAGCAATGGTGACTTTGTACGGGTTGGCAAGGAGGGCGCCGTCCGTACCATTAACAATGCTGCCGAAATGCCGGGGATTGAGAGAAGAGGACTTCAGCTTCACTTCAGCACCTTCTGTAAAGTTAGTTCCTGCAAGGTTCGTTATCGTGACGATGCCGGTATTATGGCCTGTCGATGGTGTGATAGCAGTGACCGCTGGATCGGTTTTCCAGGAGACATTAAAGACCCAGAAATCCTGCGAGGTCCATTCGGTATTATTGAAGGTGGCATTGTAGTCCATCCACATCTTAAGCTTATACTGGCCTTTAGGGCGGGTAGTCGAGTTACCCCAGCTGTTCTGTATGATCCAGTAGTGGTTGGCAGTACTAACATCAGTTTTATTGTACCCCATAAGGATCATGGCGTGACCACTCCCCTCCTCGGCTGAATCGTTGAAAAAAGACTGGTTATACTGGTCCATGTCCCAGATTTTATTATCATCTTGATTATTCCAGAAGTCCTTGAATTGATCCCAGGCTGTTTTGTTGGGCAGCTGCATTGTATAGAAAAGAACCTTGCCATCGGTCAGTGCAAGGGTGATGTTTTCCACAGCGGCAGTCTGGTTCGAGGGGGGGTTTGCCAGTACCCGTTGTGCCACGATCCGGCTGAGCCCTGCATTAGGTGTGTTTGTCATGAGATTTTTGGGAAGCGTTGTCTGGGCATCCTTGCCAGAGGCTACATCACTATCCTTGTACGAGGCATTGAAGTTGCTCCAGGGCACCACAAACGGTCCCCCCAAATACGACTGGTTCACACCGGTTGTGTAGATCTCGGCAAACGTGGAGGCAAATCCCCCGGTGCATGCCCAGTCATGGGGTTTTGTCATGATGATGTTCCCATCCATATAATTCGAGTTGAAGAACTGGATCGATAATGGTGTGGATGTTCCAGTGAATTTATAAAGAGACTGGGCGAGAGAGCCGGTGCCTGCCCACACCCAGCAGTTTCCGCATTCGCCCTGACTCCAGTCAGCATACGAGGTCTTGGGAAACTCATTGGCAAGTGAGAGCGGCGCATCTGCTATTACGGATTCTGCATCATAGACCGATGCGTTATCATAGATGAGGTGTTCTTCATTCATATCCTCAATGGAGAGGTCCATACGCCCTTGTGATGAATCGGCTGATACATACGGTATGACACAGAGAAGGATCTCCATGCACACACATAAAAAGAGAATTTTATGTACCAAGTACCGGTAATTCATCATATCCATAACATAAAATTAATGACAGGTATATTCACCTGATGTGACAAAGTTGTTTTGATTATATGTTTCTGTAAAAGGGTTTATTTAAAAAAAAGATCCTGATTCCGGAAGAGTGAGATGAGACTTTATCTGTTTTTTCCGGAACGTGTCCGGATGGTTAATGACCATCACCCGATATAACTCAGCTCTTCGTCTTTCATCTTCTCGCCTGCAACAAGACCTTCGATGACTTTTTCCATCTCTGAAGCCCTGTCATTGAGTTTTGTAGGATCAACCGGCACATTGATCAGTTTTGAGAGTATCCCCAAAACATTAGCCGCACTCATCGGGTCAACAAGGTACCCGCTCGTTTCTCCCATCAGGCAGACTGCATCAATGCCGCGCTGTGCAGAGAGTCCCAGCATAAGACCGGCAGCCCCGATGATCCCGCCACCGGGTTCATCGCGGTTAAATGTAACGCCGGCCTCTTCCAGGTCCTGGCGCAGCTCCGCACGGTTCACCGCACCCAACACCCGGGGCTCATTCACCAGATGCCCGACACCAAAACCGCCAAGCGTGTAGATGCGTTTTACCTTGAGCTCTTCAGCAATCTCGCAATACTGGTCGGCAAGAATATAGTGCCCTTCATTCGAAGTGCTCTGGTGATCGCCTACAAGAAAGACGATGTCGCGAGCCTCTGACTGGTACAGAAAAAGCTCGTTTCTCGCGAGACGGGCAAGACCGGTTTCATCGAGAAGCACCTGCGGGGGAAAATAGATCGAGTGAATCTCTCCGATCTTCTCGGCCTTGAGCATGTGGATCATGTACTCGGCTACTAACTTTCCCACCTGTCCGATGCCAGGCAGACCTTCGATAAGGATCGGATCTACCGGGTGCTTTTGCTTGAAACTCTCAAGGTAGCTGACCGTGATATCTTCAATCATGCTTTACACAGTCTCCGGTACTTGCCGTATTTGTCTTCAGGTGAATAACGGGCCGGGTGGGCCACAACGGTTGGCTTGCCACAGGCAGGACAGGTTAAAGAAAGGGTATAGATCTGGTCCGCCGGGCAGCGCCGGATCCGGCCACTCATTGACTCTTCCCGGACTTTGGTTTCTTGATGAGCTTGCCTTCGCCTTCGGATTTCTCGACAACTGCAATCGCCGCATTGGCTGCCTTCTCGATCGCTTTTTCCGCCTTCTTGTAGTCCGGAGCAGTCACCTTGATCCGGTAGAGCGGTGCACCAAGATACAAAAGTTCAATGGAAACGCCGGCAATCTTTGGCTCGGCGCTTTTTAACGCCTTCTTGATCACCGAGATGCCGTCAGGAGCAGAACAAGTGAGATGCAGGTGACCTGTCACTTCGACACTTGGGACTTTGACATTCTCCTGTGCTACGCGCAGGAGTGCATCGGAGACTTTCTTTGAAAAACCCAGTTTCTTAACAGTTGTCTCAGGGTCGATGACAAGATCTTCAAAGACCGGATAGAATGCACCGTATTTATTGAAGATCTCATCTTCGATCTTCTTTGCATCTTCGCCGGACTGCTCTGCGGCAAACCCGAGCCACTTCTGCGCTTTGGACTCGTTCTTCCACTCCCGGATCTTCACGCGCCGCTGGTGTTCATTCACGTCTTTTAAGGAGAGATCAATGTGACCCCGGCTCCGGTCAACATTGAGCACCTTGCAGACAATCTTCTGACCCTCGCGGACATGGTCCCGGATATGCTTGATCCAGCCGGTTGCAATTTCAGATATGGGGATGAGCCCCGGCCGGCCACCATACTCATCCAGCGATACGAACGCGACAAAATCCTTGACATTTACTACTGTGCAAACGACAAGTTCTGATTCCTGTGGCCACTCTCTGTCCTGCATGGGTGGTATCACTTGAGCTCTGAGACGATCTCAGCCTTGATGCTTGCCTTGCCCCCGGCAGGGGTTGCAAGATCATGTCCGCAGACTACACACTTGACAACAGTACTTGCCTTTTCAAAGACCGTCTGCTCGTTCTCACAGTCAGGACACTTTACCTTATAGAATTTACTCCGGTTCTCCCGAATTACGCTTACCATTATCGCTCACTCCGTCAGTTCAAACTTTGCGACACGGTAACCCTTGCGCAGGTGCGCCTTTTTGCAGGTGACACAGCGGTACCGGACGTTGATCTTCTTCGTCGGCTTGTCGCCGCCGGGCACCTTTGAGAATTTACCCATGTTGCCTACTTTACCCCTGCGTGCCTTCTGGCGGTCTATCCAGTGGAGGCCTGTTGTTTTGCCTTTCTTTACCTTCTCAACCTCATGAATCTGGTGAGTCCGGCAGAAAGGGCAATAGGTGTTGAATTTCGCTGGCATTTTCATAAAATTTTCACCGATAATTTGGATATCGAATACCAATATTATTTACAAAGATTGATATTTAAGACTATGTTGCGTTCACTTAAGACCGCAGCATTCCGCTCAGGAAGCGTCACTATATCTCCTTTTGAAAGAGTATAAATCCTCCCATCCACTCCCATGAACGAGTCCATGTCTTCAAGTGCGCGGACAAGAACACAGGGATGAGTGTGTGGAAGGTGGGCCTTGTGCTGCGCAGGAATTAAAACCGCCGGAATGCCTGCATCGTCAGATACGATTTCAGGTTCGCCGCTTTCATCCCCATCCGTTTCTGCAGTTGCCGGGATCGGCGGGAGATTATTAAGAAGAATGCCCTGGCACTGCTCTATCGCAGCAGTGATCTGGTCAAACATCTCCCGCTCGGCAGGTATGAGGCGTTTTACTTCATCCCGATCGTAATAATTGCCCTCAGCGTGCATGATGGTGAGGGCAAGGATCTTGCGGGATCGTATGGCAAAAAGATCATTTAGAGTCTCTTTGATTGCCAGCGTCTCTTCGATCAGGGCCCTTGCTTCATCGGACAGGGGATCGGCGAGTGCGTACACCTTTGTCGTGAGCGATGAGAGCTCTTCATGTCCGCGCTCAAAAATATCCGGGGCAGTTGCTGTCAGCCTTCCCGTCTCCCGCTCGGATAGCAGGATACTGCGCAGATCGTCAAGTTTCATCGTTTTCCTCAGGCAATCTCTGCCAAACCCCGACAGCAGAGAAATACTGCTACAGCTTCTGGTACAGTATTCATGCCTTTTTGGAGCTCATAAGTACTTCCGAGCATCGGCATCTTAAGCGCCATGCGACAATCAACTTTCACATCCCGCGTGCCAAAGACCACAGCATCCGTGAGCGGGTCGAAATCATGCAGCTCGCGGAGTTCGAGCGGCTGTACCCGCATACCGCTCCCGCCATGCAGCGATGTGGGCAGGCGGATTAACCGTTTTGTATCCGTAGTAACGGGCTCATCGGCAAGCGCTGCACGGGCAAGCAGGCGTTTTTTAAATTCGCCTTCCTGCTGGGCAACGACTACGGAAAGGACACGGCTGGTTTTTAGAATACCGGGCGAGGGATTTCTGGCTATTTCGGCAAGGATCTCTTCCCGGTTTTTCAAAAATGTGATGGCTGAATCTTTTCCAATGCCTTCCATTTCGGTGAGATGGTTCATGGCTTCTTGTTCGGGCAGTGTGCCTATCCATAGGAGGTATCCGGTCAGTGCCTCGCGGTAACGGTTCGGCCAGCCGGGGTTCTGTGTTTTTTTCCCTGTCAGCATGGCCGCAGGATCGATCCCAATCGCACAGACATAATCGATCAGCTCGCGTCGCTCGGCACTCCCCCAGCCTCGGAACGCAAGATCCCGGACATGAACATGGTAACCCCGTCCTCCGGAAAAGACCAGCTCAAGGGTCTTTGGATCCATCCCAAACTCATCGAGCAGAATGGCGATGAGCTTTTCAGTCTCTTCTTTTACCCGTGCGAGCATCTGGTCATAGGGGCCGCGAACGATATGGTCCGCATCGAGATCGAAGATCAGGTCCGCCCCGCACCAACCCTTCTCGACCATCGTGCCGGCATCCGGTCTCTCGTAATATGCAGTCGAGTAATAGGTGTGCTGCGGCACGAGGTTTTTGAGGTACTCAAAGAGTTCGTCTCTTCCCGAGAACCCCACGTGCCGCCGCATGCGCATCTCGGATGCCCCGGGATTGAAGAGCACAAAGCCCCATTCGCGCTGCTCAAGGGCCGGGGGTGCTACTAGCACAGCCTTTTTGTAATAATCCGTAAACCGCTGCCGGATAAATGCAGTTGTTGCCGGGTTCATGGCATCTCCTTAACCATATATGGTCCCGCACGTTCATAGCCCTGCCTCCGGTAATACGGGCGCACACCCATACCGCTCATGACAGCGAGGCGGGAGAATCCGGCCTCTGTTGTAATCTCTTCTGCCCGTGCCAGCAGTACCCGCCCGTAATTCCGGTGCTGCCATTCCTCCGGTTCCGCATCCCTGCCTACAGGTACAAGACTGCCGTACACATGCAGTTCACGCATCAGGGCGGCATTCTCCAGTTCGGGACGGTAAACCATTGAAGGGAAGCGCAGACGCGTAAACCCGATAAGCGAATCATTGGAGACAGCGGAGATGAAATGCTCTGTCCCGCCGCAGCACTCGTACTGCTTCATCCGGATCTCTGGTTCAGCTAATGATGGGAGTCTTCCAATCTCCCGGCAGCGGATGCAGCGGCATTTTCTTCCCGTAGATTTCAGCCGGTTCTGGGCGAGCTGCCGGAAGTTTGAATGTCTGGATCCGGCTACGATCAGTTTGGCCGGAATGTCGCGCTGGATCCGCTGGAGCCGGACAAATTCGGGGATTTGGGATTTTGCATATGCAATGAGCTCGATCAGTTCATCTTCCGGATACGGGGCATAGATCCCCTGCTCCCAATGCTTCTCGATCTCTGAGCCCGGCGTGACAAGCGTGGGATAGATCTTGAGGAAATCCGGCATGAACCGTGGATCGGAAAATATTGTATCGAACATTTTTTTGTCGGAGTCGATGGTTGATGCGGGAAGATTGGGCATCATGTGGAACCCGACTTTAAGCCCGGCATCGCGGAGCAGGGTGTTTGCCGCTACGGTGTCATCCACCGTGCACCCGCGCCGGTTGTAGGAAAGAATCGCATCGTCAACATGCTGAACGCCGAGTTCCACTTTTGTTACGCCAAGATTAAGCATCCGGTCAATATGCTCGCGCCGGCACCAGTCCGGCCGGGTCTCAAACGTGATCGCAACACAGCGAACCGCAGACCGTTCGTTAGCATTCTCAACGGATACAACATCGGGTGGTTCTTGTGCCGGAGTGCCCCCCGGATAGGTGTTCATCGACTCGATGCAGCGCGCGACACACTGCTCCTGGTACTCGGGAGTGCGGGCAGTCATGGTTCCACCCATCACAATCAGTTCCACTTTGTCCACACGGTGCCCGAGAAGTTCGAACTGTTCGAGCCGGGCGTGCACCTGCATAAACGGATCATAGTTGTGTTCGCGTGCCCGGAGTGCTGCCGGTTCTTCTCCTGTGTAACTCTGGGGGGACTGGTACGGGTGCTCAGGCCCTCCGGGGCAGGGCAGGCATTTGCCGTGAGGACAGGGTGCCGGGGATGTCATCACTGCAACGGGCGCAACTCCCGAGAGGGTGCGGGAGGGTTTAACGAGCAGGATCTTCCGGAGAGTCTTCTTCTCCTCCGGTAATGCGGCGGCAAGAATCGCAGAGTTTTTTGGCACGGCTGATAGCCGGTACTTCTTGCAGATGTCGATCTTTACTGCAACGATCGCATCATCACCGGGCGGTAAGGTGAGGATGCGGGAGATCATCTCCCGGAATGCCAGCGCCTCATCCATAAGATTTAATGTTCTGCTGCAATTTTTTGCGATGCAGCCTCTGAAGAATAGTTCAACACCGGCAACGGTTTGCCGTGGATATGGGAAACAATCTCATCTCCCAGCGTGAGGAGAGCATCTTTGTGGGCTTTTTTGTCTTTATGAATATGAACAGGAGAGATTTCCAGCGAGGCATAACGTTCGGTCTGGATTTCCTCGTTGGTGACGCCTTCGTAATACTTCTTGATGTGAATCATCAGCATATGTAAATGTAGCAATTCTTCTTTTTGCACACTATCACCTTCTCCAGAAAGTTAGTATTTTTTAGACTACACATATAGCTTTTTGGTGACATTTATATCAGGAAACCTGCGGCACGTAGGATCGCTAATTTCGCTCGCAATTGGGGATGCGATGGGTGCGCCATTGGAAGGATCTCTGCAATCTGAAGCGTGGGTGACAGAAATGCGTCCCGGTGGGCGCCATTTCCGGAAAAAGGGTGCGATCACAGACGACACCCTGCAGGCCATTGCAGTTGCAGAATCGCTCGCTGCATGCAAGGGCTTCAACCAAAAAGACCTTATATTACGGTTATTTTCCGGGTACGAAAAACGCCCGGAATGGTACGGTCCAACATCTTCATTATTCTTTGATCTGGTCAAAAGCGGGACCCTGCCGCACCAGGCTGCATGGCTTGTACACCAGCGCCGTGGCAGCAGCCGGACGAACGGGAGTGTGATGCGGGGTTTCCCGCTCGGGATCTTCTATGCAGCCCCGGAAGTATATGCGATGAGCATGGCCTGCTCGCGGCTCACGCACTATGATCCGGTTGGCGGCCACTGCTCCGCGTTCCTGAACACGATGGTGAGCGATATGGTCAGGGGGATATCCCGAAAGCGCGCATTTCGCCGGGCCCTCTCGCTCTGCACGAACCAAGAAGTGCATGCAGTGCTGGGAAATTATAAGACGCGCGACCCGGACCCGTCGCTGGACGCAGTGCTCTGCTCCCATGCGGCCCTGTCCTGCTTTATGAACGCCCGCACATTAGAAGGGGCGATACTCTCTGCGATCAATCTTGGGGGGGATGCAGACACGGTTGGTGCGTGTTGTGGTGCACTGGCGGGGGCCTACTGGGGGATGGATGCGATTCCAAAAAGGTGGTGTGCTGATTTGGAGAGTTATGATGAACTGATTCGGCTTGCGGATCAACTCTGGCAGTTCGCAGAACATTAAAAGGAGATCACGCCGGCCTAATCTCGACAAGCTTCAGTGCCCGGCCCTTGTCACAGATATCAGGAGCATTGCCCAGCACATCAACAACGATATACTTCTCGCCCTCCGTTACACCATCCGGCCGGCAGAGCAGGAAACTCCGGCAATCGGATTTGTTGCAGGAGAGTTCGGGCTTGATCCTGGAGTTGATGATTGCCATATCGGCATTGATAAGCGCAGTGATGGTTGCCTCCATCACTTCGACTGCGGTTGCGCCGTTCAAGTGCACCGCACAATCATGATGGGTGGTCCTGACCGTGACAATGCGGTACTTCCTTCCCTTCTGGAGATTGTGACACGCCTTTTTCACCTTGCAGGTATCGCATTCAGCCACTTCACCCTCATAGATGAACTCGACATTCGGCTTTGCGAGCACGGTTCCCATGAGCGTTACCTTCGTTTTTGTCTCTGTCATTAGCCACTCACTCCTTGTAGAGCATCTGCACGAGTTTTTCTGCGGACTCCCGTGTGAGACCCATATCGAATATTGTAAAGCGCTCGGGACGGATAGTCTTTGCCATTAATAATGCTTCGACTGCAACCGAATCATCAATCCCGAGGTCTGCTGGCGTTGTCGGCGCACCGATATTCTTTAACGAAGTCCTGATCGCCAGCCAGTCGCCGCCATGCAGGTACATGGAAATAATCGTGCCAATCCCGCAGCTCTCACCATGCAGCGCCTTTCCCGGTGCAAGCTTATCGAGCGCGTGGGAGAACTTGTGCTCCCCACCACTTGCCGGGCGCGATGACCCGGCAATACTCATTGCAACCCCGCTTGACACGAGCGCTTTTATCACAATCCATGCGGACTGCTCCTGGTGAGGTTTGATAAGGTGAGCGTCTTTGACCAGAATCTCAGCAGTCATCTTCGAGAGCGTGATCGCATATTCGCTCATAGGCTCGCCTTTCACACGGTGGGCGAGCTCCCAGTCAAGGATTGCGGTGTAATTCGAGATCACATCCGCACATCCCGCGGCAAGCAGCCGGTGTGGGGCAGATGCAATGATTCCAGTGTCTGCAACAATTGCCATGGGTGGCTGCGCTTCTAACGAGGCATGCCCCTCGACTGTGGGTACGGATGCGCGGGCAGAGGCAATCCCATCATGGGATGCGGCAGTCGGGATGCTGATGAATGGGCGGTCGATATTGTATGACACGATCTTTGCGGTATCGATCACCCGCCCGCCGCCAACACCGATTAAGAAATCCACACCTGCCGCCGCACGCTCTGCGTCTTTGATAATCGCGATATTGATCTCTTCTGCAAGGAAGGTGGCAACCTCGTAATCCTTGTCAAGAATCTGCTTAACCCGGCTACCGGCCAGTTTCATTGTGCTTTTCCCTGAGACCAGAAGCGCTGACGCACCCAGCTTGAGATCCTCGCAGACTGCCGGGAGCTGTCCGAGCACATCATGACCTATCACCACGTCTCTTGGAAGCTGCATCCACTTGGACTTGTCAAAGACTTTTGGTTTGAGTAATTTTATTGCATCTGCGCTCATTCTAGATCATGGATGATTAGTGATTTCATACACAAATATTACATTGATCCCATCCGGATGGGACAACCATATAATATCGTTGATACCCTCACTTATGCCATAATTCTTGTTATCGGGGTTTATCTGCTATACAGATGGATGTCACAATCAACCTGGCTTTCTGATATCGGTTTTAAGATTGATGCCTCTTTTATCCTTGCCACTCTTCCATATGTCATACTCGGAGGTGTCCTGCGGGTTGTCCAGGACACCGGGATGTTAACAGGTGATTTCCAGTTCCTGCTCGTAACTCCGCTCATCTACTTTGTGCTCTTTTTTTTCACAATCGCGATGTTGTTTCTCTCACGGTACCTCACCCTGCAGGGACTGACCCAAAATTTCCTTACATTTTATGTGTTTGCCGGAATCATGGCAGTATTTGTCGTCTCCCTTGTGCTGTTGGCATGGGGCATTAATCACACCCATATCGACCTCTTCATCCTGGCTGTCATCCCCTTAATGGCACTCACCACCACAGTGCTGGTCTGGGCGTTTATGCGGTACGTGTTATCATGGGAGTACGTAACCGATCCGCTCTACATCACCCTCCTCTTTGGCCAGTTGTTAGACGCAAGCGCGACAAGTTATGGCATTGACCTGCACCCTTCAGTCCGGTATATTGAACAACACGTAGTTGGTTCCGGTCTCATAGACCTGACCGGGACCGCATTTGTGATGTTTCCCTTAAAACTGGTAGTCCTGTTCCCGGCAATTTATATTATGCAGCTCTACCGTAAAGAGGCAAACCCGGCATTCTGGCATCTTGTACTGCTCGCAATGATCGTTGTTGGATTTGCGCCGGGAATCCGTGACATGGTACGGATGGTCCTGTATGTCTAAATCCCCGTTCACCAATGCGATCATCATCACCTTCCTTCTCTTTTTTGCAACGCTCACGATCGGGTGGGTTGGCACCACGCACAACCCGGAGGTTGGAGAAAACTTAATGAAACTCTTTGAAAAAGAAGTAGCCGGCCAGATGAATGTGGACAACCCTCTTGATATGTGTATCAAGCTCTTTATCAACAACCTTGAGGCCTGCATCCTGCTCTTTTTAGGAGGAGCATCCTTTGGCATCCTGACGATCTTCATCATGAGTCTGAACGGGATTGTGATTGGCGCAATCATGGAGATCATACATAAGGATCATTCATGGGCATTCATTGGCGCTGCCCTCATCCCGCACGGCATCTTTGAGATCCCGGCCTTCATCGTCGCAGGGGCTCTTGGGATCCTGCTCGCCCAGTCACTCACTTCTGAATGGTACGGTGGGGCGGATACTTCTGCAGAAGCAAAGAAACTGGCCCGCATCTTCTTACTCTATGTCCTCCCACTCGTTTTTTTAGCCGCGTGTGTCGAGGCTTTTATTACGCCGGTAATCATACAATTAGTAGCTTAAAGGTAGCTAAAAATTCAGGATCTGCATCATGGACGACGACACCGGCACCCTGCCGCAAAAAGGGGATTTTTCTGCATGGTATAATGATATCCTGTGGCGGGCTGAGATCATGGATGTCCGCTACCCGGTCAAGGGACTGTATGTCTGGTATCCGTACGGATTTGCGATCCGCAAGCACGTGTACGCCCTGCTGCGCAATCTGCTCGACCGGGATCATGAAGAGACTCTCTTTCCACTGCTCATCCCAGAACAGGAGTTCATGAAAGAGGCCGAGCATATCAAGGGATTTGAAGACGAGGTCTACTGGGTTACGCATGGAGGCACGACCCCACTGGAGGTCAAGCTTGCACTCCGCCCGACAAGTGAGACTGCGATCTACCCGATGTATGCCCTCTGGCTCCGCTCGCATGCCGATCTCCCGATGAAATACTACCAGATCGTCAATACGTTCCGTTACGAGACCAAACAGACCCGCCCACTGATCCGTCTCCGCGAGATCACCTCGTTCATGGAGTCGCATACCGTGCATGCAACCTGGGATGATGCAGAAGCACAGGTGGAGTACGAGCTCGCTCTCACCAGCGAGTTTTACAATGCCTTATGCATTCCAATCATCATCTCAAAGCGTCCTGACTGGGACAAGTTCCCCGGCGCTGACTACACGATGGCAGTCGATTCGATCATGCCCAATGGAAAGACCCTCCAGATCGGCACCGTCCATCATCTCGGCGAGCACTTCTCTAAGACATTCTCCATCACCTTTGAGGACAAGAACGGTGAGCAGAAATTTGCCAGCCAGACCTGCTATGGCATCTCGGAGCGGTGCATTGCCGCGCTCATCAGCATGCATGGCGATGACAAGGGACTCATCCTTCCCCCCATCGCAGCACCTGTGCAGGCAGTCATCGTCCCGATCACGATTGGAAAGCGCCACGCAGATGTGCTCGCAGCGGCAGAGAAACTCAAAAACGATCTGATCGCAGCCGGGTTCCGGGTGAAGATCGATACCCGCGACATGCGCCCCGGTGCAAAGTATTACTGGTGGGAACTCCGTGGGGTCCCGCTCCGGCTTGAGCTCGGGCCGAGAGATTTAGACGCAGGCAAGGTCATGGCAGTCAAGCGAACCGGGGAAAAGACCCAGATCGAACTCGCGACCGTGACAGCAGAAGTCACAAGGGTGCTCGCAGAGATCACCGGAGCGATTCGCGCCCGGGCCGAAGAACATACGAATTCCCACCTCTGCACCGTTGCTTCCATGGACGCTCTGGACGCAGCGCTAAACGAGGGAAAAGTGGCCGTAGTCTCATGGTGTCAGCAGAAGGGATGTGGCGATGTAATCGAAGAGAAGACCAATGCAAGTATCCTTGGAACCAATGCACGGTCTCAGTATGTCTCTGCAACGGAAGGAGCCTGCATTGTCTGCGGCAAACCGGGCAAGGCAACGCTTGTGGGCAGGACGTATTAAAGCAGCGGGCGACAGGATATGACGCTTTTATCACGCGGTGCTTCTGCCATAAACCGGTTTTTTCGAGGGGTTTTTTAGAATTTTTAGCATTTGATGATCCGTTTCATTGTGTATCTCAGGATCCGGATAAAAACCCATTTTCCCCTCCCGACAACCCATAGGTCGTCTTCATTCCGATCGGCCTCCGGATAGCATCCATTAGCGTGCATTTTAAGCCATGTGTCTCGCCTCGTTTGCACGAAATCATACCAAAATGGGGATTGCCCCAATCCGTGTGACGGAATTCCCCTTTTTCTGCAACCTGATGCCGCTCCAGCCAGCCAAAGGCCATCATGGGGTGTGATCCCTCACGACGAAGGGCACTCCGGCAGAAATTTTTTTAAAACAAAGGAATAATACCCGTATCTGCCTCACCTTTTACAGGAATCGTGCAACATGGCAATTTCTGAACCCATCAACAAGGTAAATCTCGAACGCATCACTAACGGGATCTTTGCATTCACAATGACCCTGCTCGCACGGGACATCGTCACTGCAGACCAGTATGCAAAAGCCTCATTGATTACCGTCGAACAGTTCAGTCTCAACACAATTGGGTCGATCATTGATTTTGTCGGGATATTCATCCTTCTTGCGATGTTCTGGATGCTGTTCTTCCAGATGTTTCACAGGATGAAAACCTTCGATCACCACTTTCTTCATGTGCATATGCTCGCACTGATGGCCATTGTCGTAATCCCATTCTCATCAGCATTCAGTAATTTATCAGAGGGCTACACATTTACAGATTTTTTCTTCCAGATCAATTACCTGCTGCTCGGGTTGCTTCTTGTGTACTTATGGCACTATGCACGATCAAAACCTGCCCTGTTAGACTCAGCACTCACCGAAGCTGATGCCCAATTCCTTTACCATAAGTGTCTGGTTCCACCCGCAGTTGCATTGTTTGCGATCATTTTGTTGCTGATCAACTCCGGGTATACAGATTTCTTAATGGATCTCATGTATTTCGTGCCGTTTGTTATGTTGGCCATTTTTTTCAGGAGACCGCCGTTTGAACCGGCAGTCTGAACATACGCTTTTTTTATGATCTCGGATAATTTTATCTCTTGTGGCAACCGCTCTTTATTTTTCCGCAATCCATGCAGCAGATGAACGCAGACATCCCATTGATAGTGGCAGACTGTAACCCCAGGTAAGAGTAGTAAAGACATGTGCAGGAACAAGACCCGTAAAGGATTTTAAAAAACACTGCCCGTTTCTCTAAGTATCCAAAATCCCATCAAACGGCTATCTTTTTTACCCGTTACAGAATATATATTAACAGCAGATCATACGAGGAAACAACAGTGAGCACCCGTCCAGATGACCCTGATGCAACCTATCTTCCGGCTCGATACAGGCAACAGGTTCTGGCAAAGAAGCAACACCGGATTTACAAAAAACTCCTGACATCCGGCATTGTCATCGTGGTTTTGATTATTGTGTTTTTCCTGCTTATCGGAATGCTTCCTGTTCCCCAATCTTCCACACTCATGCAAAGACCGGTAACCCCCACTCCGTCTATGGGTGGACAAAACCCGGCTCCTGTTGTGAATGTAACAGTCGCAGTCACACCGGGTTATGTAACAGGAACAGGTCTTTTGGCACTGCACTCAACAGATATGCTCCCGCTCGACAAGGCAGTATCATTTCTTAGAGAAGAGTATCCTGCAGAAACTTACACGCTGAACAACCTGAATCTGACGGACCGGTATTCCGGTCACATGCTTTATGAGTTTACTATCCAGCCTGCGGTTAGTTCGTTAACAGAAACCCCGTTTGTGATCTTTTCGGATGCATTAACAGGAGAACCTTATACACCGGGACAGGAGGACGCCCGTATCAAGATGGGAAATGCACAGGATCTTGCAAGGAAAGCATTTCTTGGGATTCGATCCGACAAGGTACTAGTCCGGTACAGTGCAGATCCTGATTCCGGCAGGACATGGAATTTCAGGTTCGTAAAAGATACCACCCCGGTCCTTACCGGTACTATCGATGCCGAAACAGGACTTATCTCATCATTTGCTCAGACAATCCAGACCGTAGGAAGGCCCACAGAACCTGTAACCGGGCTGCCCGCTGCACAGAAAATTGCAGATCGTTATATCTCAGGAAAGAACGGTCCGGTTGCGGTCAACATGAGTATAGGCCGGTATTTCTCACTGGGTTCCCCGTCTGATCCAGTGGCAGGCCAATACGTTTTCATTTACAACCGGATCGTGAACAATATTCCCTGCGAAGCGGATGGTTTTATCGTGAGTGTCGATTCATTGACCGGTGAGATTACGGCTTATGAACGGCACTGGAGAGCACCAGACAATGCTTTTTCTGTGGCTTCTGATGCGCTTGTACTGAAACGTGAAGCCACCTATACCATCCTTAAGCGGGCGCAAGAGACATACCCTGAATCGGTAAACGGACTCCGTATCGTATCAGCAGAAATTAAGTGGAAGGACCAGCACCCCATTGGAGTGACACCACGGCCCGGCAGTATCCCCCTTGCATGGAAAGTTACGTTTGATGATGAGATCATCCGGGCGAACAATTCTGCAAAACCTGCCATTGCCTGGTTGGATGCACAGACAATGGGCATTCTGGATTTTGAGTACCGGCACTAATCCGATATTCTTATTTACCGGGAAAAACCGGATGCCGCATCATCTGTCACAGAGCGGGGTGTGATTAAAAAAGATTTAAAAAAAATCAGCACTTGTCGCAGATGTACTCAACTGCGATTGCTGCCTTGCGCATATCGCCTTTTATCTGTTTCTTTCCGCCCTTAAAGAAAAGTTTTTTACAGCCGGCACAATATTTGGGCCGAATCTGATCCCACCAGTTCATGGGAATCTCAAGAGTGAACCCGGTCTTGTTCCACTCTTCAGGTGGTTTTTCTGCGTTCTGCTCATAGACTGCGACAAACTCCATAATCTGGTGGGGGGGCACTCCCAAGTCTACAAATTTTTTGAAGACAAAGTAGTTGAAGATCAGCCACGAGAGATCAGAACGGTCGAGGATGCCTTCATACTCCCCAAACGCGTCATCGAATTCCTCTAACGAGCAACCGCAGAGCGGGCATTTGCCACTCACGAGCTCATCAAGAAAAACCTCTTCCTGGCAACCCGGACAGGTAGTGTGCGGGGATTGCATGCGTGATGTCATTTGTATTCTCCGGAAAGGTCAAAATTATTGATATTCTTATGTAATAGATACTAAAAAATTTTCAAGAATTTAGTATTGTAACTAGTGTTTCGCGGGGTTGCACATATAGGTATCACCAGTGCAAATGCACCCCGATAAGAGTGTTGCGGTCTGGAGGGGAAATCACTCAGCGGACGGGTCTTCGCGCTCCATAATCAGCGTGCCATAGACCACTTTTTCGAGCACCTGCGCAACATACTTAATGTGCATTGCCCGTTCCAGATCTTCATTGCGGTGAATATCTGAATAGATCTGGAGCCGGATTAAGGAGAACCGGAACCTGTCGAGGTCTTCATCATTCATCTTCATGGCTTCCTGATAGATCGGTTCGATAAGGTCCGGAAAGACCAGCGGGTTCTCAAGACATTCGATGATACTTGTGTAGATCGGAAGATTCGTTTCCTTTCCTGTGAGAATCCGCAGGTAGTCCATTGCTTATCCCTCGACAACTTTGATGAGGGATTCCATCACCTTGTCAACCGCAGTCCAGGTCGGACTGGTCGTGCTGCCACGCCGGATGATGAACGGGCGGCCTTCATCGCCGGCCTTGCGCATCTCGATATCGATTGGTATTGCCCCAAGGAACGGCACTTTAAGTTCTTCAGAAATCTTTTTGCCGCCATCTTTTCCAAAGAGATCGATCTCAACACCGCAGTGGGGGCAGAGCATCCCGCTCATGTTCTCAATGATCCCAATCACGGGAAGCCCGAGTTTTTCTATGAATTTTGCTGATTTTCTTGCATCCATGGTGGCGACATCCTGCGGGGTTGTCACAATGACTGCGCCCCGCACATTCGGTGCAAGCTGGGCGATTGTGAGCGCCTCGTCTCCGGTCCCCGGGGGCAGGTCAACAACGAGATAGTCAAGCGAACCCCAGTTCACTTCGGCAAGGAACTGCTGGATCGCAGCCATCTTCATCGGCCCGCGCCAGATGATCGGGGTGCTTGTGTCGGGTAACAGGAACGCCATCGAAAGGACAGATAACATACCGGTAACACGAACCGGCTCAATACGGTTGCCTTCTGTCGCAAGCTTGTGGTCTTCAATGCCCAGCATTTTTGGGACATTGGGGCCGTGCATATCGAGATCGAGAAGACCGACTTTCTTGCCGTGGTTCGAGAGAGCGTATGCAAGATTCACTGAAACCGTTGATTTTCCCACGCCGCCTTTGCCGCTCAGCACCAGTATGACATGTCTGACATCAATTGCTGCTTTTGGCGGGAGACCGGCCTGTCCTTTCTTTTCCGATGAGCAGGTGGAAGCAGTCACACAGCTGGAACACTCGCTATTGCACTCTTCATCCGCTTTTTTTGATTGTTTACTGTTCGTTGCCATAATATCCCTTTGTTGAATTCTGATCGTGTACTCTTACCAGTTGTCACCATTAGACAATAAAGATGTGGAGAAAATCCCGGCTACCTGACAGAGAACCGTCCATTCTCCGGGTCCGGCGCGTGAAAAACTGCACCTTTTTTATATGCTGCCCGCTCACCGGCCTTCAATGACATCCGGCCGAAAATTCTGTACTGAGTGCGGCGGACTGCTTGTACCTGACACCAGGTTCTGCGGGCATTGCGGGTGCCCTGTTGAAGGGCAGCACCCTGCGAGTTCTCCTGCGGTCCTGCACTATCCAGTACCGCAAGGTGCAGCCACAACTGGTGGCCCTGAGCGGATCATTGGCATCGTACCATTCCTTGAGCAGGGTCTGCTCTCGGGGATCCATTATACTCTTCTTGTCACTCCACAGCGCCTCATCTTCTGCACGTGGAACGCATGTATGGACGAAGCGATGTCAGAAGCCGATGATGAGGTGATGCTGGAGTCCTGTGAGATTGCAGAGACTGTAGATGAGATCGCCCATTTCCGGGCAAAGGACTGGACAACCGGGCCCTGGCAGCGGTACCTCTCCATGCCGATCGAGTCCATCGCTGCCGGTGCTCCGGGCTCCATCACTATTCCCATGGACGCGATCTCCTTGGTGGATATCGTCGTCAAAACCCGGACCTCCACGCAGGACAACCTCTTCATTGAAGAGGGCGGGCGCCGGCACACGTTTGACCTGATGTACTCCCAGGGACCGTTCCTCTTTAAGCTCCTTCAGCCAATTCTTGGAGGGAAGATCCGGATAGCAGACCAACTCCATAAACGACGCGGACTCGACCGGCTGTTAACCGGTCAGGAATACAAGTAAACCCGCATTTTTCACATGACCTCTGCCCAACGCTGAGATAACCTCACCTGAAATTACTCTTAAAGGTCTGGATATCATCTCTCCACATGCGTCAGGATTAATACATTCCGGCACAGATAGACGTGCAACATGAAAAAACGGGAACGTTCACGGTTTTTAGATAAGGAACTTAATTCTTCCATTCGCACTATGACAGGAAAGCGCGAATCCCTCCTCTCCCCTCTTGCCGCAACCAGTGCGGATGCGATGCGCCGTCACAACCGGACGGCAGAAGATATCCGTACCCCCTACTCCCGGGATGCTGACCGGATCATTCATACAAGGGCATACACGCGCTACATCGATAAGACCCAGGTATTTTACCTTGTTGATAATGACCACATCACCCACCGGGTGATTCATGTCCAGCTGGTCTCGAAGATTGCGCGGACGATCGGGCGCTGCCTGCGGCTGAACGAAGATCTCATTGAAGCGATCGCTCTCGGGCATGACATTGGTCATATCCCGTACGGCCACTTTGGCGAGACCTGCCTCTCTGCACTCTGCGAGCAGTACGGTATTGGCAGATTTTTTCACAATGTCCAGAGCGTGCAGTTCCTTGACCGGATCGAGGATCAGGACCTGACCATGCAGGTGCTCGATGGGATCCTCTGCCATAACGGCGAGGCAGATGATCTCTCCATCAAGCCCATCCCATGCAGGAGCTGGGCCGCATTTGATAAGAAAGTGCAGGATAATGCTGAAGGCAGAAAGAGCGGGGCATCCATGACCCTTGAAGGCTGCGTGGTCAAGTTTGCCGACACGATTGCCTATATCGGGCGGGATATTCAGGATGCAAAAGAGATCGGATTGATCGATGATTCTGTTCCATTACCAGAAGAATGTACAGAAGTTTTGGGGAATTCCAACCGCGAGATCATCAATACATTGATCTACGACATGCTGGAAAACAGCGAAAGCGAAAATGATGGATATATCGCGTATAGTCGCAAAGTTGAAAAAGCACTGATCGGCCTGCGGGAATTCAGCAGGAAAAATATCTACAATAACGAAAAACTCGTAAAAGAACGATCTAAAATTGAACGGATGTATACCACACTGTTTGAGACATATTTACAGGATCTCGAATCGGGGTACAGGGACACAAAAATTGTTACAGATTATATCGAAACCGGCTGGATCAATTTAGAGTATCTTAAGACGGCAAAAGATGCCGAACTCGTGCGGGACTTTATTGCGGGTATGACTGACAGGTATTTTGCCAAACGGTTTGAAGAGTGCGTAATTCCAAAGAGAGTGGACGCTAAATTTTCCTGATAAAAAGGGGCGGATCAATCGTATTTGCCCTTTGGTTCTGCCCATCCGGTGAATCCGCAATAAATACACCCGGCTCCCTCGCACTGCGGACACGGCCGTTTGGGTGCCGTGACCAGTACCGTGCCGGTTTTATTACAGACCGTGCACCCGAATCCCTCACAGTGCGCACACTGCGCTGGTTCATAGCATTTTTTTCCTTCACTCATACGATCACCTTGAAAAACTGCATCCTGTATACTAAAAAATATGCCTTATGAGTTTTTTCGCTCAATTCTTTTTCATCGCCATAAAGCAACATATTGCGCTGCAAACACCAAATGCAACCACAGGCAGAATTCCTGATGAGGGGGACTGGGGTGTTGTGGTGGGGTAGGGTGTCGGGACGGTCACTTTTGACGTGGGTTTTTTCGTTGGTGTGACAGGGACTGATGATGTGGTGACGGGTATTTTCGTTTCACTGGGAGTTCCCGTGACTGCAGACCCCACAGAAGGAACCGTGAGACGGACGTTATCAAGATATCCCTGTGCATAGATATACATCGGGCCACCATCCTCTACTGAACCGAGGTAGATCCGGTTCAGACCTTTCATGTTCTCCCCGCACTGGATAAAATAGCTCCAGATATCTTTTCCGGACTGTAACTCTCTCACTTTCATGGATATGATCTTCGTATTGTCATCATAGTTGACCGTCACATGGTAAGTTTTGTTGACTTCGTATTTTGAAGTGGGACCTTTATAGGCATTTGGCCCCATTTCCGGTGCCGCGTTCTGGCTGTTCACTTCCAGAAGTTTGTTTCCGGGGGACACAATGTGAAGCCACATGATCTTGCCGTATTTTGCATTGGTGAACATTGTAAGGACATTGGGACCCTTGTTAATCCTCATCTCAGTATCGGTTAACCCCATACGGAAGGTAGCACCCTCATCGATTCTTGTCAGAAGGAAATCATAGTCTAAAGTGAAGGATCCAGAGTCAAAGACCACTGGGATATAAGCGTAATTTCCCGTGCTGGGTTCGATGCCGAAGTGATACATTCCCATGCCCGGATCCCAGTAATTGTTTGACGGGTTATTTGTTATCCAGCGGGGATCTGAAGCAAACGAGGTCTGGTAGATCGTAGTCTGGTCTTCATTGCTCAGCGCCTGCATAGGCTGTATTACAAGAAGACAGCAGGCAGTTACAAGAAGGGTTAACAGGATTGTTCTGGTATTCATTTCCATTGCTCCAAATATTGTTTGTCCCACAAACAGGGTTCGCACCCGCATCCTCTTAGAATTGCTGGCAACTTCTCCTGCATACCCGCTTTCAGGCTGATGGGAAAATTCCTATGTACATGCAGCCCTCCATTTCTTAAAAATATCTGATTCAACACTCCCAACCGGGATATATTTATTTCCCGATTCGCGCAATATTAGAAGAGCATCCCAAAGTGCGCGATAATAGTCTAGCGGTAGGACAGGAGCTTCCCAAGCTTCTAGCCCGGGTTCGATTCCCGGTTATCGCATAGGTCAATATGGATACAGAACCCGAACGACTGGCAATGAGGATCATAGCAGAGAACCGCAGGGGTGTCTTACGCGACATTTCAACAGTTGTTGCTGCCCATGATGCAAATATTGTGATGATCAGCCAGGAAGTGTTCGAATCCGGACCCTATGCAGGTATGGCAGAACTCTATTTTGAATATGATTCTGCGGATGCGGCCGACCATGACCGGCTCTTAGAAGATCTCAATGATATCACATCGGTTAAGGATGTGAAAGCCTACAAGCCTTTTGGCCATATCTTCGGCTCGCGTGTGATCATTATTGGCGGCGGGGCACAGGTGGCACAGGTGGCAATGGGAGCCGTAAACGAAGCTGACCGGCATAACATCCGGGGTGAACGGATATCGGTAGACACGATCCCGCTTGTCGGGGAACGGACACTCGCGCTTGCAGTGGATGCGGTTGCCCGCCTGCCCCGTGCCTCCATTCTTGTGCTTGCCGGTTCGATCATGGGCGGCGATATCTCAAAAGCGGTGGACAGGGTTAAGGAGGCAGGGATCCCGGTCATTGCGTTAAAGATGGCCGGCACGGTTCCGGAACACGCAGATCTCGTGGTCACAGACCCGATCCAGGCAGGGGTTTTTGCCGTGATGCACATCAGCAGCAAAGCGGTCTTTGACATCAACCGCATCCGTGGTCGGGAGTTCTAAAATGGACATTATAGAAAAAGCGGTCTCTATCCTGATGCGTGACGGTATTGTTGTGTATCCGACAGAAACCGTGTAC
>JAURZP010000148.1 GCA_030653335.1 Methanoregula sp.
CGGAGCGGATGCGCACACTTCTCGATGATGAGCCCTGGTTGTTTTTCACGTTCGATGTGGCGCATGCATTTTCCAAATCAGAAGCTGAAGCAATCCGTTATATCGAACTCTGCCATGATCGTCTCATCAATGTGCACATCAGCCGGTTTGATCGTGGCAAGGCACATTTCTCCCTCAATCGTCATGCATCCATGGCACGGGTCATGGAATGCTTAAAGGATTACCGGTATAACGGGGGTCTTACGCTTGAGATTGAGGATATGAACTTTGACTGCCAGCTATCAGCAGAGGAAAAGATTGCAATACTTTCAGAGGATTACACATTTATGCGGGGATGCATGGAATAAGCGCTGGTTTTATTAAATTTCCCCCAGAATATAGTAGTGAAATTTCGTTTATGAATGGGCAAATGCTGCGTGCACCCGCACGATGTGAAATACAATGATTGAGGACGCTTTGGAGATCCTGCTCTTCATTATCTGTATCCTCCTGTCCGCGTTTTTTTCCAGTACAGAAGTTGCGCTTATCTCTATTACCCGTGCCAAGGTAAGGACGCTGGTCAATGAAGGAAGACCGGGATCGAAAGCATTAGCCGCATTGAAAGAGTCCCCTGAACACCTGCTGATCACCATCCTTATAGGGAATAATATCGTTAATGTTGCGGCCGCAGCGCTTGCCACTGCGATCGCGATACAGATGTTTGGGAATTTCGGTGTAGGGATTGCTACCGGTTTTGTGGTGATCATTCTGCTCGTATTTGGGGAGATTGGGCCCAAGATCTATGCTGCACGGGCATCGGATTCCTTTGCCCTCACTGTTTCACCCATCATCCTCTTTCTTTCCCGTCTCTTAACACCGGTTATCTGGCTTGTCGAACGGGTCAGCCCGAAACTTGGTATCGGAAAAGAATTTGCAGAGCCTGCAGTCACGGAAGAAGAGATCAAGGAATGGATTGACGTGGGCAAGGAGGAGGGCACGATCGAGCAGGGTGAGCAGGACATGCTCTACTCGGTGCTTGAGTTTGCGGATACAACCGCGCGGGAGATTATGACGCCCCGTGTCAATGTCATCCTTATGGAAGATACGGTCAGTTTTGAAGAGGCGATCAGGATCTTCAATGACACCGGGTTCTCGCGCATTCCTGTCTATCACGAGCAGATCGATAATATCACCGGCATCTTAAATGTAAAAGATGTTTTTTCTGCGATGGTTTCCCGTCGCAAGGATTCGGCGATAAAAGAAGTGATGTACGACCCGATGTTTGTTCCCGAAACCCAGAAGATCGATGACCTGTTAAAGGAATTGCAGGTGCACCGGGTGCAGTTGGCAGTAGTCATCGATGAGTACAGCAGTTTTGTCGGGATCGTGACTGTTGAGGATATCTTAGAAGAACTCGTTGGGGACATCATGGATGAGTTCGACAAGGAAGAGCCTGAAGTGCAGGAACTTGCACCGGGTGTGTATGTGGTCGATGCCCAGATGTGGGTTGACGATATAAATGATCGGCTCGGTCTTGATCTCCCCATTGATGAATCCTATGAAACGGTTGGCGGTCTCATTATCGACAGGCTCGGGCACCTTCCAAAGCATCCCGGTGAGAAGGCCGAGATTGCGATCGGCAATGGCATCACGCTTGTTGTCATGCAGATGCACGGGAGAAGGATAGTGAAAGTAAAGATTGTGGTTCACCCGGAGATTGTGGATCCCGGTTGCAAAGAGTAATTGAGATTTTAGTAATTGTGATAAAAAAATCTCCATGACGAGGGAAAAAAAGATGAAACGTATTGCAGTGATTGCTTCGGGCAGGGGTTCAAATTTCCAGGCGGTCATCGATGCCATCAGGAATGGAACGATTCCTGCGGAATGCGCAGCCCTGATTACTGACAATCCGAAAGCCTATGCCCTTGAACGGGCAAAAAAAGCTGGCGTCCCATGCAGGGTGATTGATTATGCCACGTTTCCCTCGCGGGAAATATACGAGCGCGCACTTCTTGCAGCCATGCAGGATGTCAACGCAGATCTCTTTGTACTGGCAGGTTACATGCGTATCCTTGGCGCATCGATAGTTAAGGCGTTTCCGGGAAAGATTATCAATATCCATCCGGCTCTCCTGCCCAGCTTTACCGGTCTCCATGCCCAGCGACAGGCGGTGCAACACGGGGTCAAGGTGGCCGGATGTACCGTGCATTTCGTAGACGAGAGCCTTGACGGGGGTCCTATCATTCTGCAGGAATGCGTACCGGTGCTGGAGGCGGATGATGAAGATGCGCTTGCAGAGCGAATACTGGAGCACGAGCACGAGTGCCTGCCGGAAGCAATCCGGCTCTTTTGTGAAGAGCGGCTTGTGATTGAAGGCCGTAAGGTCCGGGTTCGTTTGAGTTCCTGAGTGATTGATTCAAATAAAAACTTTTTTTTGGGTATTTTTTTGGGTATCTATGTTCACCGCGACTTTTTTATCTGGCACGCGAATAGTATGCACAACCGGGAGCCGGTGACGAGGCTATGAAGGAGCGATCAAAAAATCCTGCAACAAAGCAGATTGCACGGGAACGCATTGAAATCCTGTTTGAACAGGCACGACTTGCATTTGCAGAGTTTCCGCATTTGAGCAATCGTTATGTCGTCCTCGCGCGCAAGATTGCCATGCGCCAGCGGATCCGGATCCCGCGGGAATTGCGCCGCCAGTACTGCCATAACTGCAATACCTACCTTTTACCGGGAAGCAATATGCGGGTGCGGGTGCACCGTGGCAATGTCGTTGTTACCTGTCGCACCTGTAATAAGCATACAAGATACCGTGTGGTGAAACCTCATGTCTGATGACGCAAATAAACTGATGCAGGATCTAAAGCCAACCGTATGGATTGGCAAGCAGGGCTGTACCGAAACGATGATCGAAGAGATCGTCTCCCAGCTCAGGAACAGAAAGATGATCAAGGTAAAATGGCTCCAGTCTGTAGAAGTTGATCCGGAAGCCATTGCCCTTCAGGCGCGTGCGAAACTGGTAGAAACACGTGGACGGACGATGGTGCTTGCAGATAAAAAGCACTCAATTAAAAAATAAATCCGTTTTTCTTCGATCAATTCAGCATTTTGCTTCTCGAAATATATAAAAACTTACTTCACGAATAAGTAAAGACTGTTATTAAAATTTCAACAGTGAGGTCTTAAGATGACAACAGTATACGATGTCCCCGCCGACCATATTATTCGCAGGGTCGCTGAGGAGCTCAAGAAGCGGAAAGAAATTGTTCCGCCGGCATGGGCTGCTTTTGCAAAGACCGGGGTACACAAAGAGATGCCGCCTGAGGATCCCGACTGGTGGTTCACCAGGGCAGCAGCAGTGTTGAGACGCGTCTATGTCGACGGCCCTCTGGGTGTCGAGAGGATGCGAAGCTTTTACGGTGGTAAGAAGAACCGTGGATCCAAGCCCAATGCGTTCCGCAAGGGCAGTGGATCAATCCTGAGAAACGCTCTCCAGCAGCTGGAAGCAGCAGGTTTGATCATCCACGACAAGACCGGCCGTAAAGTATCCCCCGCAGGAATGTCTTTTTTGGACAACCTGTCGCAGGAAGTAAAGATTACCCCACCGGCACCGGTACCAAAGCGTGTCGTGCCTGTTGTCGAAGAGCCCAAGAAGGCAGAAGCCAAGAAGGGTGAGAAGAAGGCAAAGGGTGGCGACAAGGCTGCTGAAGGCGCAGAGGGTGTCAAGGCAGAGAAGAAGGCACCCAAAGCCAAGAAAGCAGAGAAATCAGAAGCCCCCAAATGAGGTTTGATCATGGGAGATGACGAACTGAGTGAACTTCGCAAACGGCGAATGGCGCAAATGCAGCAGCAGGCTGGCGATCAGCAGGCAATGGCTGAAGAGCTTGAACGCCAGCAGAAGCAGAAATCTCAGATACAGATGCTCCTCATGCAGGTTCTCGAGCCGGATGCCCGGGAACGATTGAACACCATCAAGCTGACCAAGCCGGAGTTTGTTGCTTCGGTTGAACAGCAGCTGGTATCTCTCGCCCAGAGCGGGCGACTCAAGAACAAGATCACGGACGCTCAGCTCAAAGAACTGCTCAGGCAGCTTGCGCCTGCGAGACGTGATTACTCGATCACACGAAGATGAAAGCCGGCGTGCTCTACAGCGGCGGAAAGGACAGTTCCCTTGCAGCAATAATGCTGGGTACGTATTATGAGGTCGAACTCAATACGTTCGTGCTCGACCCAAACCGCCAGATCCCATCGCTGGAGGCTGCGGCACGGGCATTAGGCTTTCCATTAATAAAACGTGTGTTTCGGGAAGGACTGAAAGACGAGATGGTGGACCAGGTTGTGTCATGCGGGTACCCGAATGACGCGATCAACCGGATCCATCATATCGCGGTTGAAACCCTCAGCAGGGAATATAAAGTCGTCGGTGACGGCACGCGGTTCAATGACCGTGTTCCGATGCTGACCCGTGCTGAGGTACAAAGCCTTGGAAACCGGACCGGGTGTTCGTATGTGCGACCCCTGTTAGGCTTTGTCAAGGCGGAAGTCGATCGTCTGGTGGACCGGTTTTTACTCGTGGAATACGGGGAGACCGGGACCATTAAGAACGGTGATTACGAAGCCGAGATCAGGGAGGCGTTCTGCAATCGCGGACTAGAATCAGCCCCCTTCTTTCCGGCACACCATGACCAGTCGCTGGTCATAGGGAGAAAGGCAAAAATATCTGGTGAGTGAAATGAGCAAATTAAGTAAAGGCAGGAAGATCCGGATGGCCAAGGCATGCGACCAGAACCGCCGTGTGCCCCAGTGGGTAATGGTAAGGACCAAGCGCGGTGTTGTTGCGCATCCGAAACGAAGAAACTGGCGCAAGAGCCAGTTAAAGGTGTGAGCTATGG
>JAURZP010000154.1 GCA_030653335.1 Methanoregula sp.
TGCGGTAGAAATTGTAAAAGGAATTTCCAGTTTTCATCAATTTTCATTCGCTATACCCTCTTCCCACTCTCCTATTTCCTCTCCTTATATAAATATTCACTGCTAAAGTTAGCGCTTATGGGTATGAGGGGGACCGGGTCACCTCATGTGATCTGGTATATGAGAGGGTGAACTTCCGGAATTGATAGAGCTAACATCGGGATCCAAAACAGCCCTCTCTGTTCTTAAAAACCCCCCACCCATAGTTCCTCTGTTCCCCATCCCGATCCTCAATCCAAACAGCTCCAAACAGGCCGGTTTTCTCTTGTGTAAAACCTCCGGAATCGCCTATAAAGCCCAGAACAGGAACATCCGGAAAAACACCCCAAAAAACCCGCTGAACTGGCCGGTCGAGAAGTGCCGGTTCCGGGCAATCGGAGCCTGGAATAGACCCCGATTGCCATTTTTGGGGATATGAGAGGGACCAGGTCACCTCAGGTGATCTGGTATATGAGAGGGGGAACTCCCGGAATTGATAGAGCTAACATCGGGATCCAAAACAGCCCTCTCTGTTCTTAAAACCGCCCACTCATAGTTCCTCTGTTCCCCATCCCGATCCTCAATCCAAACAGCTCCAAACAGGCCGGTTTTCTCTTGTGTAAAACCTCCGGAATCCAATATAAAGCCCAGAACAGGAACATCCAAAAAAACACCCCAAAAAACCCGCTTAACTGGCCGGTCGAAAAGTGCCGGTTACGGGCAATCGGAGCATGGAATAGACCCGGATGGTCATTTTTGGGGGTATGAGAGGGACCAGGTCCCATCATGTGGATCAAAATTGGATTGGCGTTTTTTTCGTTTGCTGGATCAATAAGGAATTGGCAAAAACAATACGCCAAAAGGCAGCCGTAAGATGGGTGAACTGATGCAGGAGAAATACCTAAAAAGAGTCAAGCGAAATTCTCGGCGCCGCTTTTTTTTAAAGAAGTCTTAAGAAAAATATGAATTGCCGGCAGAGCCGGAGTTCCAGTCTTTTTTTCAAGCAGCTGTCCACCGGCATCTGGGGATATACCCGTTACTTATCAAAGGGTTAATTATTTTTTATTTACAAAAACAAAAAGAAACATTGAATAGTATTCTTATCAACAATTATCCTGTTCAATTATGAAAAAAAATGTGCATGAAACATTAATTGCAGCTGTTTTCTTAATGCTGTTATTAGCAACCTGCTTTGCGGGATGCACGAGCCAGACGCCGACTGCCCCAGCAAACACACCAGCAGTGGCCACCACCAAGGCTGCACCTCAGACACTCTTGATCGCTACGACCACGAGCCTGTACGACACCAAGCTCCTTGACTACCTCCAACCGATGTTCGAGAAGAAGTACAATGTCCAACTAAAGATAACCTCCCAGGGAACTGGCAAGGCAATCGAACTGGCCAAACGCGGTGACGCAGATGTCTTACTCGTCCACTCGCCAAGTCAGGAATTGGCATTCATGAAAGACGGTTATGGCCTGAACCGGCGCTCGTTCGCCTCAAACTCGTTCGTTATCGTAGGCCCGGCAAATGATCCCGCAGGTACCAAGGATATGACACCAGAGAACGCCATGACAACGCTGCGCCTGAAAGGCACCAATAAGACAGCAGGTATTTACTTTGTATCCCGTGGCGACGGTTCCGGAACCCACTCTGCCGAAAAGACGGTCTGGTCCAAGGCCGGATATAACTACACCACACAGGTCCAGAAATCAGGGGACTGGTACATAGAGGCCGGCAAGGGTATGGGAGAGACACTCCAGATGGCAAGCGAGAAGGGAGCATACACCTTAACCGATGAAGGAACATATCTTGCTTACAAGACCAACCTCGATCTGGTGCCGATTGTCAGCAAAGGTGCAAGCCTGCTCAATATCTACAGCGTGATGGCAGTCTACAACGATAAGCAGCCGACTGATAAGATCCATATGGCAAACAATTTCATTAACTTCCTTATCGCACCGGAGACCCAGACCGCGATTGGCAACTTTGGTGTTGACAAGTATGGAAAGGCCCTCTTCATCCCAATGAGTGTCAGCGTTCCGACCGCAACTGCGGGCTGGGTAGGAGATTACAGCACGCTGGCAACCGCGATTGCCCCGACTGCAACCACAGCACCAGTAACCTTAGCTGCCACGGCAGCCAGTACAAAGTAAACCCACTTTTTTTACGAAATAAAAAGCGGTTCGATTATAAGTTACGCGTCAGGAGTGCAGAAATGAATGTTTCAGCAGATATCCAGTCAAAATTTATTCTTAACCCGTTGGTGACGTACCCCGGCAGTAATCCGGCCCTGATCCCTGACAAACCCTTTCTGAACAACACCACAGAGGATGTGGACTTTCCCAGGAACATCATGGGGTTCGTGTATATGGATAAGAGCAGCGGTACAGAAAAAAACGGATCTCTCACTGGAACGCCTTATTACCGCACCACACCTACTATTTTTAAACATAAGGTGATGTGAATGAATGAAATCATTACCGGAATCACGCAGGCATTCAACCTGATCATCACCCTCAATCCTGAGGTCCTGCAAATAGCTGCGCTTTCCGTGTACATTTCCCTTGCAGCAACAATCCTTGCCGCATGCATATCCATACCTCTTGGGGGATTGATTCATTTCCGAAAATTTCGTGGCAAACGAACGCTCAAAATGATCATCCAGACACTCTATTCAGTCCCAACCGTGGTAGTAGGCCTTTTAATATATCTCCTGCTCTCACGGAGCGGGCCGCTTGGATTCTTTGGCCTTCTGTTCACTCCCGAAGGAATGATCCTCGGACAGATGGTCCTCATCATTCCCATCACAACAGGCCTTGTAATCTCTGCACTCAGCGGGGTTGACCGGAACATCAGCGACACGCTTCTATCGCTTGGGGCAACCGAGTTCCAGAGCATCGTCCAGATCGTAAAAGAAGCCCGGCTCGCAATTCTCAGTGCGGTGATCCTTGCATTCGGAAGAGCGATCTCAGAAGTCGGGGTTGCGATGATGATTGGAGGAAACATCGCGGGCCATACACGGGTGCTGACCACTGCAATCGCACTCCAGACCGGCATGGGTGATTTTGGATTTTCAATCGCGCTTGGCATCATCCTTCTTGCCATTGCACTTGTGATCGTTGTGGCCATGAACCTCATCACCTCCGGACTCTCTGCTGAACATCAACAGGTGATGGGAGGTCCCCGCTCATGATCCGGATAACCGCACTTACACGCCAGGCAGGTCAACAAAAGATACTGGAGGATATCAATATTGAAATCCGGCGCGGTGAGATCTTCACGCTCATCGGTCCATCCGGCAGCGGCAAGACGACCCTGCTGCGGTTGATCGACCTGCTTGACAAGCCTAGCTCCGGCAAAATCTTTTTTGACGGGCAGGATACTGCCGGCAGAGAAAATGAACGCCTCATAATACGGCGACGCATGGGCATGGTCTTCCAAAAACCTGCGGTACTCAATGTTACCGTAGCAGAGAATGTGGCATTCGGTCTGAAATTCCGTGGCACAAACCCGGCTGAGATCCCACAGCGGGTTACATCCGCTCTGGAACTGGTCGGGCTATCGGGTTTTGAACATCGCAGGGCAGTCACCCTGTCCGGTGGCGAGATGCAGCGTGTGGCAATCGCAAGGGCAATGGTCACCAACCCCGAAGTGCTGCTGCTGGATGAACCCACCGCAAACCTTGACCCGGTCTCTTCTGAGATCATCGAGGACCTGCTCATCCGCATCAACAATGATCTGCACACCACAATTATCCTCGCCACGCATGACATGGTCCAGGGTCAGCGCCTTGCACACCGCATGGGTGTGATCATGAACGGGCGCCTTGCGCAGGTGGGCACACTCCACGATATCTTCTACCAGCCCAATGGAAAGGAAGTGGCACGCTTTGTCGGCATCGATACCATCCTAAAAGGCGTGGTGCAGACCAATGAGCGGGGGCTTGCCACTGTAGCGCTTGACAATGCCAGCTTTGAAGTGGTCACTTCCTGCCCGCCGGGAAAAACCGTAGCGCTCTATATCCGGCCCGAAGAAGTCACGGTCTCAATTCCTGAATCAGGAAAGGGAAAGACAAGCGCCAGAAACCAGCTTGTGGGGACCATCACAAAACTGGTCGCACTCGGGCCGTTCATCCGGGTAACTATAGACTGCGGAACGCCCATCACCGCTCTTATCACCACGCGCTCCTGCGGGGAACTCGGGCTCGCAACCGGTATGACTGTGATCGCAAGCGTCAAAGCGTCTGCGATCCATGTGCGTGCAGATCCGGCATGAGATCGTGTCAATATATTTATCAGGTTGCCGCCGTAACAGTCAATGAGATGCGCTATGGCTGAAATGTTTACAGAACTTTTAATTTACATAGGTATTGGGATCCTCATGTTTGCTATCGGCATGATCATCGGGTACCAGTTACTGATAATGCACTATACCCGACGGTTTATGATCATCGCAGCAGAATGTTCTGATGCGGATTCCTTAGTCCCGATGGTTGACGAACTTGCAAGGGAGACATAAAAAAGGAGAGGAAAAGATGGTTGATCTCTTAAGTTACTCTCTGGTCAGTATCACCTGCTTATGCTTTGGACTCATTGTCAGTTTCCAGGTCGCGCATATCACTTACTGCCGCAAGCTCACCACGCTGTTGCGCCGCTCAATATCTACAAAAACCATTGCTCCTGTGCTCGCAGATTACGAGGCGCTCAAATCCAAAAAGTAAACAATTCTTCTCTTTTTTTACCGCAAACGAGCTGGTTAATACAAGACTGACCCATAAATTAAGTGATGCGCTGCACAACACTTGCCAGCGGGAGCAAAGGCAACTGCTTTTTTATTGAAGGGGAGAGTGGCGCACTGCTCATCGATGCAGGACTGAGCGCAAAAGAGACATTCCGGCGCATGGCTGCCGCAGATCTTGATGCCGGTAAAATCTCTGCGGTGCTGGTTACGCATGAACATGGCGATCATATAAGGGGATTAGAAGTGCTCATGAAAAAGCTCAACATCCCGGCGTATGCAACAGAAGGAACACTGCAGGATTTTTTGCAAAACCGGCGCACATCAGATAAGCCGATCGATTGCCGGGTATGCCGACATGATGAAGAGTTTACAATAGGTGATTTTTCAATCGAAGCTTTCAAAACATCGCATGATGCTGTTGATCCCTGTGGTTTTGTCATACGGGAGAATGGGTTGCGGTTCGGGTACTGCACTGATACCGGCATACTCACCCCACAGGTGCTTGAGAAGCTCCGGCACTGCGATGGCATTGTGCTTGAGAGCAATCACTGTCCGGATATGCTCGCAAACGGGCCGTATCCCGAATTCTTAAAGAAGAGGATCCGCTCACAGCATGGGCATCTCTCCAACAAGGCTGCCGCTGACGGCATGCGGACTCTTGGAAAAGATCTCCCGCAGGTGATCCTCGCACACTTGAGCGAGACCAACAATACCACCGAGCGGGTGACTGCCAGTGCACGGAATAGTCTTGGACTCTATTACGATGAAACGAACGTAATTGTCGCTACCCAGTGTGGCACTAACAGGGCCTGTCCGCAACATTTGTCGTTGTGAAAAAAGTGAAAGATTATTTGAAGGCTGTATCCAGTGCTTCGGAGAGTTCCTTAAACCCGTACGGCTTGACTACCACTGCGGCATACCCGAATGACCGGTAGTCCACGATCATCGGGTTTGTCGAGTACCCGCTGGATATGATCCCCTTTACCGCAGGATCGAGGGCAACTAATTTTGGCATGGTCTCCTGCGCACCCATGCCCCCGGGAATCGTGATGTCAAGAATCGCGGCATCGAATGGGGCTCCTGCATTCATCGCTTTTTTAAACATTTCAATGGCCGCATCACCATGACTTGCAACAACAACATCATAGCCAAGGAACTTGAGCATCTCGCCGGTTGCAGAAAGAATAGCCTCTTCGTCATCCATCAAAAGAATCTTCTTCTGGGCAGGGTCTTTCTTTTTTACCGGAATTGCGGTTTTCTCGATCGGTTTTGTACCTGCTGGTGCGTATCGGGCCGGCAGGTGCAGGAGAATTTCAGTGCCGGCTTCTGTGCCGGACCGGACATCCAGCACTCCCCCGCACTTCCTTATCATCGATTCAGCAACCGAGAGATCGAGCGCAAAGGCCATGGATGAACCGGGTTTGAAGATATCTTCAATTGCTGCCAGAGGGATAAACAGTTTTTGCGCCTCTAATGTAATCCTGACATAGTCACCAGGTTGTAC
>JAURZP010000158.1 GCA_030653335.1 Methanoregula sp.
CAAGGATGCAGTGCTTGCCGAGATCGATCGCCGTCCGCTTCGGTGCAATACCCCGCGAGAGCCGGATGATGTAGCCGTCGCGCATCACCGAGTCGTCGCACCGGTTCACGATCATACGGTTGTGCGTTAAGAAAAAATCCACGTCACGGTTCAGCTTTGCCATCGCTGTGTCGATACCTGTGATCATCGGGTAGCCGGGCATGTTGGCGCTCGTCATGATCAGGAGCGGGTTTCTGAGATGGGAAAACAGGAGGTGGTGCAGCCCGGTGTAGGGGAGCATGCAGCCGATCGTATGGATGTTGCTGATCGATTCGTGGGCTGTTGGATCGCGCTTTTTTAAGACTACGATCGGGTGGACAGGGCTGTTTAACAGTTCCTTATCCTGTTCTGTCACTACTGCCATCTGTTCGATATAATCCGGGCGCACCATTATCGCAAACGGCTGCTCGATCCTGCCCAGCCGGTGCTTCAGTTCAGCTGCTGAGCTTTCAATACAGACAAGATGGAACCCGCCCACTCCCCGCACCGCAAGGATCTTTCCTGCATCGAGCAGTTCTGCTGCCTCTTTGACCGGATCGCAGCAGTCTACCCTCCGGCCTTCCGTATCGAAGAGTTCGATCTTCGGCCCGCACGTGTGGCAGGCGATTGTCTGGGCATGGTGGCGCCGGGAATGAGGGTCGTTGTATTCCTGTGCGCAGGCTGGACACACCGGGAACTCTTCCATGGATGTGCGTTTTCGATCGTAAGGGATCTCATTGATGATGCTGTACCGTGGTCCGCAGTTCACGCAGGATGTGGCCCAGTAATTCTCGTACCGCCCGCTCTTCTCAAAAATATCGGTGATGCACTCATCGCAGCACGCAATGTCGGGCGGGATCATGCCGCTGAATGAACCCGTCGCGCTTGGTACTATGAAAAATCCGTCAGGAATGGTTTTTTGAGTGTCAGAAACGGTAACCGAATCGATGCGCGATAGCGGCGGGCCGCATGTGACTGCTGCGACAAATTCCTCAAACTTATCACCCCGGGCAAAAATCTCCACTTCACTGCCGAGATTCTGTACCGTGCCGGCGATCTTAAGCCTTACTGCCTGTGCGTACACAAACGGGCGGAATCCGACACCCTGCACAATTCCGCATACTGTGATTCTGCCCGTTTTTCGCATGGAACTGCCGTAAAACTTATTGAATCGCACAACAATATAATTATAGGGTTTTTACCGTGCCGGGCCATATTCGAATAGTTAACGATCCTGTGGACCTTGTTCCGCTCCTCATGACGTTCAATGATCCTTCTTTTAAAACGGTCTATGAACTGCTCAATAAATCGTGGTTGACTGAAGACGAAATAAAGGCGCAGGTTGGCCCGGAGAATGTGGAGGTCTGTCTCCAGCTCCTGAAAAAAGGCAATCTGGTAGAAGAGCAGTGGCGCATGCCAAAACCCGGTGCCAAACCGGAAAAAGAGTTCCGCGCCACTTACAATAAGTTCCGGGCAAACTTCCAGTGCAATCTTTCCGATCTTGCCGATATCATCTACATCTCGCTCTCCAATGACGAGAATCTGAGAGAGGTTGTAGACAATATTGAAGGAGAGTTGACAAAAGGCAACAGCTCGATTACCGAACTCGCCCGCAAATTTGTTGTCAGTCCAGTATTTATCAAAGGTATTGCAAAAAGGATTCCCCATATGGATGTCAAAGGGCAGGGACTGGTGCTGCTTGACACTGGGCGCTAAGGATCCCCTCTACTCTATTCTCCGCAGCAAACGTGAAGTCTCTCGTCTCCAGATCCTGGTCGAGATTGCTGAGCACCAGCCGGCTGTCCGCCAGCAGGAGATCGCTGAAAAGATGGGAGTAACCCCACAGGCAATCTCAGAATATATCCGGGAACTGGTTGATGAGGGGATGGTCTCTGCGATCGGCAGAGGCAATTACGAAGTGACCAAGTCCGGCATCGAGTGGGTGCTCACAAATGCCGAGTCGCTGGAGTCCTATGCGCGGCATATCCGGCGCGATATCATCCAGCAGGTTTCTGTCTGGGCGGCAATTGCCGGAGAGAATCTTTCAGCGGGGGACGTTGTCGGCGTATATATGAAAGACGGTTTTCTCTATGCCGGGAAATCTCCGCTTACTGCGACCGGCACGGTTGTTGCGGATGCGAAGAAGGGTCAGGATGTGGGCGTGGCCCGGCTCAATGGCATCATCGATCACAAGGAGGGTATGATCCATGTCTGCAAAGTGCCACGGATCCAGCACGGGGGCTCGAAGAAAGTGAAGCGGGCCGAACTGCTGGCCATCACCGGTGCGGCGGGTATGGTTGCGGCGGTCGGGCTTGAAGCTTTTATCGCGCTCGAAGCGGCGGGACGAAAACCCGATATGTTCTTTGGCGCACGCGAAGGTGTGATCGAGGCTGCCTTCCACGGGATTGACTGTGCGATTGTGATCGTGGACGAGGAGTTTACGGATTTCTTAAAACGGTTAGAGAGCGTGGAACTCGCGTACGTGATCCATGACCTGATTGCGCCATGAAGATCATTGTCCAGCTCCAGCGGAGCGGTAATTACAAGCTGCTCTTTTATGATGGCAAGAGTGTGCGGGGCGCTGCCTATGTTGAGCTGAATGATACGCCCCGTGGTCCCCGGCCTACAAAATACCGGGTGAAGTGGGGTTCGAAGAAAGATTACGTGCACACGCCGAGTAAGGAGCTCATCGCGCAG
>JAURZP010000391.1 GCA_030653335.1 Methanoregula sp.
ACTTGCGCAAATATCCTCGAAGGTCGTATCATGCCCTTCAAGGCTAATTGAGCGATAAGTTCTGAATCTACTTTGTCAGTTTTTTTGTGAGAGAACATCTTGATGTCTCGTGCATTTCCGACGATAACTGTTACATGTCCACTCATCATAGTGTGGACAGGTACCCAGAAATCACTCGTCGACTCGCATGCGATTACATCACAACGGTTTTCAATTGTCCATTCCATGAGGGCGAATAGTCCGGATTCGGTTCGTTCAAATCGCCGCTGTTCCTTATACCCGGCGTCGGATAGGATTGTTGCCAGGATGAACTTTTTGTGTAAATCCAGACCAGCAGATACATGAATTTGTTCGGTCATAGTTGATCTTGAAATGTGGGCAGATCAATTGCCTACCGGGCCAATTTGGCATTCGCGATCTAGTCGCAGTACGGCCTGCGATGGCAATTTCTCGGTTAGTTTTTTTCCCAGGATCTTATCCTAAAATTTGAACAGCCTGCTCTGCCCATATTTCAAAAAGTGCTTATCCTACTTGTTGATTTTCATACGTAAGGCCTGTGACCGCAGGTCTCATAGGTGTTTTTTTAAAGAAACACAAATGCCTAAACCTTTTTTGATTCAGAGACCATGATTAATTATTAGTGGTGTCAACGAGTTCACCGCAGAAACCCGCCCGGCCCGGATGGCGGCTGCTGGTGAAAATTGAGCATTATCGTATCAAGGCAAATAAAATACTGAGGGCAACGAAGTGATGGAAACCGCAGCGACAAAGACATTGATTGCACAGGGTGAATCCCTTGAACGGGAATTCAAATCGGATTCACGCCGGGAGTTCACGGATAAGGAAATCTATGATGAGATCGTGGCTCTGGCAAATACTAATGGGGGTGTGCTGCTGATCGGTGTCGAGGATGACAAGACTATCACCGGCTCACGGCCACGTCACGGTAAATCAACCGATGTCAACAAACTGAAATCCGCAATTTTCCACAATACCGTGCCAAACATTAATACGAGAGTTTCTGTCGTCTCTCACCCCAAGGGAAATGTCCTCGTGATTGAGGTGGATCGATACCCGGATATCTGCTCTACAACTTCAGGAAAAACACTACGACGTGCGATCGGGGCCGACGGGAAACCCCAGACCGTTCCGTTCTATGCAAGGGATCAGATCTCCCGAAGGGTGGATCTCGGACTCCTTGATTTCTCTGCACAGTCAGTGGATAAAGCAACATTCGATGATTTTGATCCTCTTGAATTTGAACGGATTCGCCAGACTATCACCAAACTCACGGGTGACAGGACACTTCTCGAACTCTCCAACGAAGAGCTTGCAAAAGCCCTGCGTCTTGTAGAGACTCGTAACGAAGCACTCATACCGAATGTTGCGGGACTTCTTCTGCTTGGTCGTCAGGGATCTATCCGGCAGTTTTTACCGACTCATGCGGTGCATTTCCAAGTGCTTGACATCCAGGGAGATGTGCGGGTGAATGATGCGTTCCATGAGCCCATCGTAAAAATTATTGAAGAGATTGAATCCCGGTTTAAGGCAAGGAACGAAGAGCGTGAAAAGATCGTGGGGCTCTTACGGTACCCGATACCGGATTATTCGCCCCTCGGGTTCCGCGAGGCCGTCAATAATGCCCTTCTTCACCGGGATTACAGCCGCATGGAGAGCATCTACATCCAGTGGCAGCACGATCATATCCTCATTACAAATCCCGGGGGGTTCCCTGAAGGTATCACTGCCGAGAACATCCTTGTCCATGAACCCAAACCCCGGAACACCCGGCTTGCAGAAGCGTTTAGGCGGATTGGGATAACGGACCAGACCGGTCGTGGTGTAGATAAAATTTACATGGGGCAGGTCCGGTACGGGAGACCGCCTCCGGATTATTCACGGAGTGACAATGCTGCGGTACGCGTTGTTATACCGGGCGGGGAGTCGTCACTGGATTTTGCCGCGTTCTTCTTTGAAGAGGAGCGAAACGGCAAGGTCTTCTCACTCGATGATCTGCTGGTCATGAACGAGTTGTACTATGACCGTCGCATAGATGCCCCAACGGCCGGGAAATTAATCCAGAAGGGAACGCCTGAAGCTCGCAGGGTTCTTGAACACCTGCACGAACTCGGGCTCGTGGAAGGACGCGGGGAGCGGGGCGGGCGAGTGTATCATCTGCCGGCATCGCTCTACAAACGGTTCCATATGAAAGCAGAATATGTTCGGGCGAAGGGGTTCGAGCCGCTCCAGCAGGAGCAGATGATTATCGAGTACGTAAAAGAGCACGGGACCATAAGGAGATCTGAAGTAGCGGATCTCTGTAAAATCAATGACGTTCAGGCAAAACACCTGCTTCGCCGCATCACCGGAAAATATTCGCAATTCCAGCAGAAAGGAGTCAAACGGGGGACCCATTATGTGTGGGTGGATTAACCGGTTTAATTGTAATGTCCATTAGTTATGGACATGTCCATAACCATGTCCCCGCAATATGGACATGTCCATAATATGTCCATAACCATGTCCCTTGGTATTAGACAAAGTCTAATACCAACAACAGGTATCTCCATTTTTCATCGTGGACTTATCGACCTGAACAGGCCGCAAATGTGGATGGCTGATTAGACTTTAAGTCCAATAACATTAGACTTGAGTCTAATAATTTTTAGAACACGTCTAATCCGTGGTAGAAGATATTGTCCCTACCTGACCCAACATATTGGGTCTTGACCCAACGAACCTGATTACTTCAGGCAAATTCATTCCTGAACGGAAACATATTACGGATTTATGGCGCTTTTACCATAATTACGGGCGCGAGTTTTCTGAAAGAAATTGGTCGTGTCACACAGAAAATCCGGAAAAATTTTTCCGCCGGTAAGAAAAATCCGTAGACTTTTTTTCGAATTTATTTTCACGCTCTCCACCGCAAATAAAAAATTATTCCCCACTTCCTAAAAACCGTAAAAATCCTCAAAAAACACCGAATTCTCCGACGTGATC
>JAURZP010000171.1 GCA_030653335.1 Methanoregula sp.
AGACCCTTGTTGGATGTATACGAGGTTGTCCCCTGCTCGATGGAGTAGATGCTCGATTCACAGATGTTCCACGGGGTACGGAAATCCGGTTCACCCACACCGAGTGAGATCACGTTATCCATTGTGAGGGCCAGATCAAAAAACTTCCTTATACCGGAGGGAGGTATTTTATTTGCACGATCTGAAACAAAATTGCGCATATCTCTACCTCAGAAGGAATATGGGAGGCGTTCTGCCTCCTGCTGCTCAAAGAGCGTGTGGCCGTTTTCCTTATACGATTTCATGATGATGTGCGTGGCAGTCTCGCGGATCCGATCCATTGGAGCAACATGCTCTGAGACAAACCGCGAAACCTCCTGCATATTCTTACCTGTCACAACAAGCTGCAGATCATAGGTACCAGTCATGAGCCGGAGGGTCTTGACCTGCCTGAACCGGGAGAGGCGTTCTGCAATCCTGTCATAACCATAGTCGCGTTCAGGACTTACTTTGAGTTCGATGACAGCAGAGACCTCGCCATTTCCTGCCCGTTCCCAGTTGATCACGGTGGAGTAGCGCTTGATCACCTGCGCAGCTTCGAGTGCATGAACCCGGCTCTCAACATCTGCTGTTGAAAGGTTTGTCATAATCGCAATTTCGTCCGCTGATAGCCGGCTGTTCTCCTCTAGAATACGGAGGAGTTCGAGATCCTTTTCATCCATCCTGTATCACCTGAACCAAGTCTTTAACCACTTTGCTTCCATCTGGGACACGTCAAGATCCTTAAGCCCGTTGAGCCGCGAATCTTTCAAGACGACCTCGCGGATCTTGTCCGTGTTTGAATCAAACCACATCTCTTTTGTCCTGCCATACCGCCCGCGGCTCACGACACGTGTGTTGATCACTCCGAGCATGTTCAACTCGGAGATAAGATCGGTGATCCTGCGATGGGTGAGCACATCGAGTTGGATCGTCGGGGCAATATCCTGGTATATACGTGAGACTTCCCCGCTCGTAAAGATATTCTGACCAAGTTTCTCTAATATCAACATCGAGAAGAGGATCAGCTTGCTCTGGGTGGGCAGGGTTGCGATGCATTCAATCATGCTGTCAGTTTCGATCTTTGCCTGCGCTTGTTTGACGTGCGCCTCAGTAACCTGCGAGGATTCATCGCGATCAGCGAGTTCTCCGGAGATCCTGAACAGATCGAGGGCCCGCCGGGCATCACCATGCTCCTGCGCTGCCAGTGCAGAGCAGAGGGGGATCACACCCTCTGTAAGTACTCCTGCAATAAATGCCCAATCTGCGCGCTGTGCAAGAATGTCTACCAGTTGTGGTGCATTGTAAGGTGGGAACACGATCTCTTCTTCTGACAGGGAAGAAAGCACACGAGGATCTAAGAAATCCTTAAAGCTAAGATCGTTTGAGATTCCGATGATACTGACTTTGGAATTTTTCAGATCGGTGTTGATTCTGGTAAGATTGTAAAGAGTGTCATCACCACTCTTTTTTACCAGTTTATCGATCTCGTCAAGCACTATGACCAGGACCCCCCCATAGGTTTCAAGCTGCTTTTTAAGCTCGGCATACACCTGATCGGTTGGCCACCCGGTCATGGGTATATGTGTGCGTGTTTTGTCACTTCCATGTTCTTCAGAATCATCAAAACTCTTGGCTATCTGGGCAAGCACACGGTACTGGGTATCGATCACTTCACAATTGAGGTGAACAAGACGACAGACAGTACCCATTTTGCTGCTTGCCTTTTCAAGTTCCGTTCCAACGTACCGGACGCTGGCGGTCTTGCCGGTACCGGTCTTTCCATAGATTAAGATGTTTGATGGGGTTTCATTTCTAAGGGATGGGGCTAAAATTGATGCAACTTCTTCGATCTGTGGTTTGCGGTGAGGGAGGATCTGGGGGCGGTAAGAATGCCGGAGCACTTCCCTGTCCTTAAATATCCTGTTGTTTGTGAGATATTTTTTGAATAATCCGGTTGATGTATCTTCTGTTTCGGGCATGGTCACACTGTGGTGTTCAGAGTTGGTGCGAATACTCTAAAAAACGATCGGTTTATCTGGTTTATTAACCCCATCACTTCTATTGGAAATAATCATCAAAACATTTTAAAATAAAAAAATCTCCCAGAAATACCAGATTCCAGTTTTAATATTTTTATCTGTTATGTTGGAGTATATTTTTCGTTTTACATGTTATTTCAAGAGATTTCTCATTCTGAATCAAAATAAACAGGCAAAATCAAGTATGGGGAGAGACCCCTTTGTTTCGTGTGGAAATAATAAAAAATACCATCAGGTATTATTTTTTAAAACAATAAAAACAGCCATTTAATTATTTATAACTATTAACATATATAATGATCGAAATGTATTTTGAATTTTTCACAAAAATAAATCTCTAAAAGAACAGATAAAAAATTCAGACGATTGAATTATAAGATCGAATCAGAATACGAGCTAGTAATAGGATTGATTCTTAAAAAGTTCCACTGGAAACAAAGGGGCGGTCCCATTTGTAAAAACAATGAACAGAACAACAGTCTCTTGAGAGTTTTATTAATGATTAATCCAAAATACGTTTATTAACATGAATAAGAATCACGTAAAAAACCTTGAAATTTCTGTAGCTATCATTACGGTATCCAGCACAAGAAACAAAGAAAACGATTCCAGTGGAGCAACAATCACAACTATTCTGGGAGATCATAAAATACCTATCAAACATTATGCGATTATACCAGACAGGATCGATGCAATCCGCAATGAGCTCTATACTGCAATGAAGACCACAAACTGCATTATTTTTAATGGTGGTACTGGTCTCACTCACGATGATTGCACTATCGAGGCAATAGCCCCTCTGCTGGAAAAAAAAATTGATGGGTTTGGAGAATTCTTCCGTATGAAAAGTCTTCAGGAAATAGGTACTTCTGCGATGCTGTCACGGGCAATTGCCGGTGTCATACAGGGAAAGGTGATATTCTGTATTCCAGGATCAACACCAGCAGTCACGCTTGCAACAAGGGAACTCATTCTTCCAGAAATTGCCCATATCCTCTCCCATGCAAATCGATAATGTATAAAAAACCCTGAATCGCAAACTCATAATTTTATTAGTTGAGTTAGCTCCCGTATAACCATTCGGAGTTCTTTACCGGTATACTTCCAGGAGCGCGATGCGTTCGAGCACCAGTTCGGTCATACAATCTCCGGAACACGTCGCAATCTCTTCTTCTGTGATTCCAAAGAGTTTCATGAGATACACCCGTTTGGGTGTATCAATAATATCCCGGTTCTCGTCCGTGACCACCATTAATGGTGTCAGGGCATCCCAAACGCCGTCACGGGCGGGATAACAGCAGACAAACATGGTGTTTTCTCCTTCATGAACTCCAAACAAAGCCGCAACCGAGCACTGGCGTGAACCGGCAGCAAATAATAGTGCCTCCATCTCAATGGTATTTGATACCATTGACCCGTTGTGAAAAGACCTTACAGCATGACGTAGTGCTGCCCTTGCATGTTGTTTACCGGCAAGCATACTGTCGTTAAAACAGATGATGTGGGTATCAAATGATTCTGCGATAGCACGGATCTTTTTGAGAAATGCGATGCTATCGCCAACAAAACAGGTTGCTGTCCGCACATCACACGCATGGGCACCTGCTGGCACAGCATCCTGAAGATGTGAGGCCGGCTGTCGCGTATCTGGTTTCAAAGAATCCACCGGTTTTTTGTTGTCTGTCATTCAATCACCCGAATCTGGACAGCTGTGACTGTCCGGTTACCACATTACCACCATCAGTTGACAAAGCCGGACTGGCAGGCGCGTGCAACTGGGAAAAGATCTGTTCTGCAATTCCCTGACCGAGAATCAGTGTCACGGTCTCAATTCCTGCCGCACGCAGTGCGTCCGGTGATGTAATTTTATTGTTAAAGAGGCGTCGTGCCCTCACCCGTCCGATGCCCCGTAGTTTCACCAGCGGGAGCAGTTCCCTGCGGATCCCGTTCTTCATGCAAATCTCGTATTCCCGAACCATCGGGTGGATGGATGTGGCAAACATACGGGAGAGTTCAACAGTTGCATGCAGCAGCCAGTTGACGCTCTCTACCATTCCATGCACATCACCAGGACCGACCGAGTACCTCTCGCAGATCTTTGCATCAGGGAGTTCATCTGCCCAATCGGACAGGAGCATCGTAGTTTTCAATGCCCGATAATAGGTCTCTGCCTCATCCTCATCAAGCGGGGGTGTAAACCAGAGTTCACCCACATGCGCCTCCCGCATGCGGTCAAGGGCGGGCATATCGGCATTCCTCGCATAGAGATTGGGCATATCCGGTGTGCTGCAGATCACCTGCAGTACTCCGAGATCTGAATACTCCCTCTGTTCACGAAGAGCCCGGACGATAATTTCCGCACTGCGCGGATCGATATACAGCCTGGATACCATACTGCCAAACTCTGTGGTTCCCAGGTGCTCTCCCACCTCCACAACCATCTCCGATGAAACAAGGAATGTGATTGCGTCATCCACCGCTTTTTTCATCAGGTGACCCTTCCGGTGTTCATGGACATAGAACGTCCGGTCCATAAATTCCGTGAGTTCATTTTGGGTTTTTGCAAAACCGGATGCAATAAGCGAGAGTACGTGAGTGTAGAGTGCAGTTGGCTCGGCAATCTTTGAATGGATTTTTTCTGCCGGTGCTTCGATATAATAGTCGAAAAGCTCTTCTATCTGCCCCTCATCCTTTGCAATCAACACCGCCTCGCCATACGGATCGAGCCGGGGACGTCCGGCTCTCCCGGCCATCTGGTGGTACTCGCTTGCCGGGATTGGAAGCATCCCCTCACCTGCAGAAAACCGCATGTAATCTCTTACGATCACTCTCCGGGCAGGCAGGTTGAGCCCTGCAGCGAGTGTGGGTGTGGATGATATGCATTTGATCAGGCCTTTTCTGAAACCCTCTTCCACTATCGCACGTTCTGGGCGGCTCAGCCCGGCATGGTGGAAGGCAGCACCTTTGGCCACGCATGCGGCCAGCGTTTTGACCATCTCTGTCTCTGCCATACCACCCAGACGATCTGAATAAGCAGTAAGCGCGGTGTCTTCGCATTTGATGGCAGTGGCCGCCCGTTTTGCGAATGCCTCTGCATTGCGGCGGGATGAGACAAAAACCAGACACTGCCCGCCCTCTGCGATAGTGTCGAGACAGAGATTAAGGTCATCAAAATTCTTTGATACCTGCTTTACGGGACGTTCCCCGTCACGGAAGTGGATGCGGTTGTTGTAGAACACCCCTTGCCGCAGATCGACCGGGCGCCAGCTGCTGGTGACCAGTTCGGCCTCCAGCCACCCGGCAAAAATTTTTGGATTGCCGATTGTTGCGGAAAGTCCGATCACCTGCATAGCGGGATTCCGGTACCGCATCTTTGCGATCACCACTTCCAGCGTTGGTCCGCGATCGATAGAGTCAATCAGGTGAATCTCATCGACAACAAGCAGGGTTATGTCGCCGATCCAGCGTGCGCTGTTGCGGAGGAGGGAGTCCACCTTCTCGCTCGTAGCAACGATAATATCATTCCTTCCCAGCTGATCATCGCGCCGGTCAAGATCACCGGTTGCAATACCTACACGGACGCCTTTGTTGCCAAACTCATCGTATTTTTCGCTGGCTAGTGCTTTTAAGGGCACAATGTAGAGACATTTTCCCCCAACTGCGATGTGACTGTGCATGGCCATCTCGGCAACCAGTGTCTTTCCACTTGCTGTGGGTATGGCAACGAGCAGGTTTTTCCTTTCGAACATGCCCCGTTCAACACAATCTGCCTGGGGAGGGTAGAGTTCAGAAATACCTGCCTGAGAATAACGCTCTCTCAGTTCAGCAGGAATCGGAAGCTCAGAGATCAGCATTTCAAACCTTTGTACTTAATACCCCTTCGATTCCACTGAAATTTCCCTATAATCTTGGCTGATTATCAAATAAGCCGTTTTATTCCAATTTATTTTCCAGTGGAAACGCAGCGAAAACATAAATGTAATTTCAAGAAGTACAGCATTCCCGGCAATCAGTAATAATAACTGATCATATCCTGTTTTGCCTCTTTCTTTTTCCGGTCTAAAAAGGCAAAGACATTCTCATGAGGAACACCTTCAATCAGCATATCGATGGCAGCCCGGGCGGTTTTGAGCTGCTCGGGATACCCTATCACAGCGACGGTCTTTCCAAACACCGAGATCTCTACATCGGTCATATCTTCGATCTGTTCCCGTGCCCTGCCATCTTTGCCTATGATCCGGCCCCTGAGCCTGTCCAACTGGCGCGGACCATCCGCCATTCCCGAAAGATCGATGACTTCAAGCAGCAGATCTTCATCCTCGATCATCTCAAATGCACGCTCGGGAGAGAACCCGCAGTTGATGGCGTTGATGATCTCGACAGCGCGGAGAAGAGAGATGGTATGCTCTTCAGTACCTTCAACTTTTACAATCCCTTCTTTGCTGTCTATGGTGATGGTGGCGTGGGTTTTGGCCTCGAGCTCTCTCTTGGTAGCGCCGCCTTTTCCAATAAGGACTCCCACCCTGCTTCCGGCAATCTTAACTTCCTGCATCATGTTTGTTTCACCTTGGTTCTGATATGATTATTTTTCAATTGCAGATTATTTTAACACTCATCAATTGGCAGTCAACGGTTATCATGGTTCGGCAACATTCAGTCCGGTAACTGCATTGAACAGATCAAAATCCTTACAGATTTCACATCGGTTTTTAAAATACCGGTTGATGTTACGGATATCCCGCATCAGGAACTGGAGTGCCCGTGGGTGATCGCGGGTGACAGATTGTCCCATATCTATGAAATAGGGTTGGTCACCGTATAAAATGTTGAACTCGCTCAGGTCAGCATGCACCAGTTCCGCTTTGTTGTACAGAATATCGATGGTGCGGGTGATCGTCTCATAGACTTCAGCAGGATCTTCCATTGTGACATTCCGGAGTTGCGGGTAAGCGATCTCACCCTCTCCGATAAATGACATGATTAAGATGTTCCTGTCCCAGACGATTGGTTCAGGAACGGCAATACCCGCATCCCGCGCCCGCACGAGATTCGAAAATTCTTTTCTGGTCCATGCAAAGATGAGATCCTTTTTGGCCTTTTTTACGTGTGAAAACCTGCGGTCACCAGTGACATAGGAACTCATTGTGGTAAAATTTGCTGTGCGGATCCGGTAAATTTTGATGGCAACTGCCGCCCCGTCCCGTTCACCGTAAAATACATTGGCCTCTTTGCCGGTGCTGATCGAACCACCGATGACCGATAACCATTTTTTATGCACCAGTTTGTAGAGAGCGAGAAGGGTGACTTCGTCAAAGACATCCTCCCGTACCTTGAACTGGTCAGCATCCTTGATGCGGATGCCCATCTCCTCTATCAGTTGATCGAATCGATCCTCTTTTTTTTCAAGACTCACTGGGGGTCACATTCCTGGAATTTTCGGGATGGTTATTGGATATAGTCTCGCACAGGCGCAAAGATCTCAATAAGTGAATCGCCACATGTTTTCTTGAGATCCATTGCATGCACTTCGCCTTTGCCATAGGCAGTTTCCAGATCGATATAGCTTGAAAACGTCCGGTCACCACCGAATTTCTCCGGTCGTTTGATGGTGATCTCAGTGAGGCGCGGGAAGATGTGGTGCTGGAAGATCTGGAGTATTGGATTATCAGGAATCTCCGGAGGGCAGAATGCCTTCTGGCACTTCTTTTTAATCTCCTCCTCCGTATCTGCAACCGAGATGAAATTCCCCTGCGAAGAGGACATCTTCTTGCCATCAATCCCGTTTAAGATTGGTGTGTGTATGCAGACAGGTGCAGCATAGCCGAAGTTGACCAGGTGCTCTCTTGCAAGCATGTGGATCTTACGCTGATCAATACCCCCTACTGCTGCATCTGCGCCAAGCATTGCGATATCGGCCATCTGCATGATCGGGTAGATCATCTGGGAAACGGTGGGATGATCCATCTGCCTTCCTACTTCATCCATACTGCGCGTTGCACGGTTAAGGGTAATCTGCTGAGAGAGCTGGAGCACGAGCAGCTCATAGTCACGGTTGAGCTGGAGATCGGATCCCAGCACGTACTGGACATTTTTTAATCCGAGTCCTTCGAAGCAGCGGCGGTTATAATCTGCAAGCTCTTTTACCTTCTCCATGGTTCCTTTGCGATTTAGGAAAGCATGCACATCTGCCAGCAGCACAACGACATCGAATCCGGCAGACTGAAGATCCACTAATTTGTTAATCGTGACAAGGTGACCGAGATGGATCTCGCCACTGGGTTCGTATCCTGCATAGACCTTTTTTGTGGGTTTTTTTAGTAGCGAACGAAGATCGTCTTCTGTTACGATCTCGATTGTGTTGCGGGTAACCCGTTCGTACGCATCCATTGAAAAGAATGGGTGATGATGGGTGTTAATGGTTGTTCTGGATCGGTGTAAACCCGAGTGCCTCGTTAGTTGATTTTATGGACGCTGCAGAATCCTTCTGTCCCCCCATCATCGCGCGGATTGCATCGATATTCTCAACGACCACATCTGCTTCCTGGTGGATTGCCTGAAAGAAGCAGAGATCGGTTTTGTTGGCATAGATAGAATCTTCAAATATGCAGTTCTCGTACAGGTCAGCTCGTTGTCTTCCCAGATCCATGGCAAACTCCTTGAGCTCTGCGGTGCTCCGGATCCCCGCAGTCTTTTTAATCAGGCCCATTCTGGGGTGATTCTTCACCAGTTCTATCACCCGATCTTTTGTTACCTCTTTTTTTGTGGTGATCCGGATCGCATGCATGTGCATCATCGTTGTTGGCACGATCATGGCCATGGTAACGATTGAAATATGGGGGAGCACCGAGAGGACGTCCGGGCCGTGGTGGCTGGGAACACTCACGGGATCCAAAACAATTGCATCGATTGGTCCTTTTTTGATCTCCCCGGGGTCTGAACCGCGGCGTACCATAATCGCATGGACATGGGCAACACCATATTCTTTATCGATTGCATGGATTATCCGGCAGAGTCCCGTTGTGTTACAGGAAACCACTCTGACAAACTGCCTGCCGATCGCATCTTTGTAGTTGCAGGATGAATTGAATGAGAACCCGGCAATCTCGTGTTCTTCTCCCCCCTGCCAGAGTGCTTTTTTCCCTAGTTTTTCATAGAGGGGTTTGTTTGTTGCCCCGACATCTCCCGGTGTTGCATCAACAATGATGTCAGCAGCTTTGCACATATCCTCTACTGAACCGGCTACAGAAAGACCGACTTTTTCAAAAGCCGGTTTCTTTGAAATATCAGCAATATAGAGTGGGTACCCCCGCTGTTTAGCAACAAAGGCCTCGGCATTTGGGCGGGTCTTTGAGACTCCAATCACTTTCATATCTTTCTGGGCAGCGACCGCATCGGCAACGCGCTTGCCGATTGTACCATACCCATTGATGGCAACTTTTATCATACAATCCTACTTGACGCAGGTACATAAAAAAACTATGCGGAACGTTTCGTGGTCAATCTAAAGATCTCAATAAACAGAAAACCACCCACAGGCTTAACCCGATAATTCAAAAACAGGCAATGTTGGGACTCTTCACAATATTTGCTTGTGTTGCCCATGTTGGGATAAGGAACAATGTCTGGTGTTTAAACTGAGTATTTTTAGGAGAACTAAAACCCCCTTTCTTAGGAATCCCCCGGCCCTGTTTTTTTAGTCTATGTAGAGCGCCTGAATTTTCACCACTTCTGTGCTATCCCTGGCATTTGCATAGAGATCCAGTGGCTCCTGGTTCACTTCCAAAAAACGGATCCCCCAGTTGACCTTTGAGAGAATTAT
>JAURZP010000177.1 GCA_030653335.1 Methanoregula sp.
CCGGAATCATTAAACAGATGTCTCCCATTTTTCCACCAACTACGTTATTCTCTGGATGACCAGTTATTGTTCTGTTTTTGGTATTAAACCTCTTATGGATTTTCATTTCGAGTTAGAGCAAGTCAATTTATCTATCCTTAAAATAACAAGAGCACTGGGGTGTGAAATTATTTGAATGAATTCCCAATACCGAAGATGAGGACTACTATTAACCCTATGCAGAAAAGCATCCTGCAGGAAGTTGACCGGTTCCTGGAGGATCAGGATCAGGATTTGTCTGCACTCTATCAATCCTACACATGGAAAAAGGACACCTATAAAAATGGGTTTCCGGATCTCTTTCATCTCGAACAGGTGATCTCTTTTGCTGCACGACATCATTCTCTTGGAATTAGTCATCTGATTGAGATTGCAAAATGGGGAAAACTCCCTAACACAAAGCAAATCTCCTGGCCAGAGCCGAATAAATTTTCATTATATGAAAACGATCTGCCCGCACCGTGGTTGGAGACAGAGCCCGAAAAAGCCATTTCGATACTTGAAGGCCAAATCCGTGGCTTTGGACCCACATATGCCAGCAAACTCCTTCATTTTGCAGTTCCGCAAATTTTCGGGGCTCTCGACACCCGGTTGGTCCGGACCTTCGGAAAAGGGGATACCGCTGCACAACGGTATCTGCTCCTGAACATATCTGTCACATGGTCGGGTAATCGGTGGGCAATTCTCTCATCACAGACGGGATGGGCAGAGGAGTATGGAAAATGGGTTGGCATCTTAAATTATATCGCCACCGACCTCAATAGAAATGGGAAGTCGTGCCATCACCCGTCAAAATATTTAGAGTTCAATCTTCGGGAAAAGGGAGTGTGGTTACCGGCAGATGTTGAAACCGCTCTCTTTGCGTATGCATCACAGGAAATAGCAGGTGAGAAACAATAATTATGGTCCGATCCTCACCACATGTCCTGGTTTCTGAATCCAAAATCTTCTCCGCCTCATCCCTCCAGACGTACCAGAACTGCCCGCTCCAGTACAAATATTGCTACATAGACAAGATCCCGGCACCCCCTACCCCGCCCATGGCCTTTGGCTCGGCCATCCATTCAGTGATCGAGAAGCTGACCAAACATCCCCACCCAATGCTCGCGCCCGTGGACCATTCACGTTCTCTGCTCGATGAGTTCTGGCCATCAGACGTTTACGAGACCGAATTTGAAGAGTCAGAAGCCCGGACTACCGCACACGCGATTCTGGATACCTACCTCGCATGGCAGGAACAGAACAAAAACACCGTAACCGGTGTTGAGCACGAGTTCACGTTTACGTTTACCGGTCACACGCTGAACGGGTTCATCGATCGCATTGAACAGACACCTGAAGGCGGGTACGTGGTGATTGATTTCAAATCTGGAAAGAAACCCGGTACAATCTCCAAAAACAAGATCAAACAAAATATTCAGGTCAATATGTACTGTCTCGCGGTTCAGCAGATGACCGGCTCGCTCCCGGAAAGGGCAGAGCTCTTTTTCTTAAAGGATGGCAAGCATGTTCACTATGTGCCCAATGATGAGACCATTGCCACATTCACCGAAACGATGCTTGAGCTCATCGGGGAAATAATTAATGAAACGTTTCCGGCGAACCCGGATTTCTTCTTATGTAAGTATTGCGGGTACCGGGATCGCTGTGGAGACAAATGGTCGTATAACGATTGGTGATTTGTTTTTTGGAGTGTCTCTTCTGCCGTCATCAAAACATAATCCCAAAATCCTACAGATAGACCAATGTAACCAAGACCACAAACTCGCGGCCCAATTGCAAACAGAAACGAAACGCGAATATTAAAGCGCCCGTAATTATGGTAAAACCGCTCATTTCCCTTCAATTATGATTCCGGGAATGCCCGGAGATTGACGAGTGAGCATTCTTTTACCCATGCAGCAACAGCCGGGAGATCCTGAAACGTACCGGCAGCGAGGAATTATACCTCTCATGACAACAGACTTGTTCTGCTGTGAGGGGGGCGGTGTGGGTGCGGTCTGGGAAATTAAGTATGAGAAATTAATAGGCATTTTCCCAAATATATCCCAAATGAGTTTCGAGTTTGGGAATAATATGGGAATTTTCCCAAACCACTCCCAAATAAAATGAAAGACTGAAGGGTTACTGATCACGGTAATAGTACTTCGCAGAGCGGCAATTGCCAGCATAGGAAAAGGGCTCATCGCATGTGGAAAAGTTTACAGCAGAGCGAAAAAGGCACGGTCCAAGATGACCCTTTTTTTGAGGTTGGACGACGATAATACAACCAATCCTGAATTAGACGGGTGACCAAATTATTAGACTCAAGTCTAATGTGATTGGACGTAAGTCTAATGTGATTGGACGTAAGTCTAATGTGATTGGACTTAAAGTCTAATCAGATTATACCCGAGTCTGATTCTATCAGACAACGAGTTCGATCGGGAAATACTGCAATCTTGCGTATGTGATATCTTCCAGTTGGTCCCCACAGATATTGGATCTGAGATTCGGATGTTAGCAGCAGTAAAACTCTATGAAATGGTACGTCTGTCTTCTGGAGCCGCAGCTCGGATGGCAGAAATCTCTCGCATTTTTTCCTATCCCGACTTCATGATTACGGGGTAGCAGCGATCTCACTTTCTCAAGGGGAAATAACTCGTGAAACTGAAACACTCGGAATTTGTAATTTGTAATACTACCCCTCTCCTTTATCTTCATCAACTCGGGCTTCTTTGGATCATTCCTGCAATCTGTAAAAATATTCTTGTCCCCCCTGCGGTTGTAATGGAACTTAACGCAGGTAGGGAGCAAGGGGTTAATGTACCAGATGCTTCTGAATACTCGTGGAACAGTCATATAGTTGTGCTTTTTTCAAACACGGCCGGTATTATGAGGCAGTTGAATCTTTAGACCGGGCGCTTGCACTT
>JAURZP010000180.1 GCA_030653335.1 Methanoregula sp.
GCCACAGAAGAGTTTGCTCTTGGTATCCAGCTGGCAGTGAACTTCAAGACCGACAATCACCTGATCTTCTGCCATCATTTCACCGCCTGCTCGTAGGCATAGGCAGCGTCGATCACACGCTCGTCTTCAAACGGTCTGCCCATGATCTGGAGTCCAACGGGCATGCCGTCTGCTTTTCCGCAGGGGACAGATATCGCAGGGATACCGGCAAGGTTTGCCGGGACGGTCAGGATATCTGACAGATACATGGAAAGCGGATCGCTTTTCTCTTTAAGTCTGAACGCGATCGTGGGCATGGTGGGCCCTGCGATCAGGTCCACTTGAGAGAACAACCGTGCGAAATCATCTTTCACATTCTCGCGCGCAACCTGTGCCTTTGCATAATACTTACCGTAATATCCCGATGAAAGGGCAAACGTGCCCAGCATGATCCTGCGGCGCACTTCGGTTCCAAATCCTGCTTTTCTGACTTCCCTGTAGGCCTCGTGCCAGGATTTCCTGAAATCTGCGGCCGGGCCATATCGCACACCGTCAAACCGGGCGAGATTGGAACTGGCCTCGCACGTGCAGGTGACATAGTAAGCGGCAAGCGCAAACTTCATCGATGGGATACTGCACGGAACGGTGGTGGCGCCGAGTTCTTCAAACTTGTTGATTGCGGTTTTGACAACTCCTGCAACTTTCGGTTCAACACCCTCGCCAAAAAATTCCTCAGGGATACCGATCTTTAATCCTTTAACATCTGCAACCGGAGTGTGGGTATAGGGCCGGTCATAGGTGGTGGAATCGTGGCGGTCTTTTCCTGCGATCACCTGCATGAGGGTAGAGACATCATTGACCGTCCGTCCCATCGGACCGATCTGCTCTAAGGAATTTGCGTACGCGATCAATCCATAGCGAGAGACCCTGCCATAGGTAGGTTTAAGCCCGACAATTCCGCAGAATGCGGCCGGGCAGCGGATAGAACCACCGGTATCAGTCCCAAGTGCCATCTTAACCATATTACCGGCAACTGCGGCTGCGCTTCCACCTGAGGATCCTCCGGGAACGCGGCCGGTATCGCAGGGATTGAGGGTGGGGCCAAACGCAGAGTTTTCGGTTGTTGTGCCCATGCCGAACTCGTCCATGTTTGTCTTGCCTGCGATTGCTGCGCCTGCATGCCTGAGCAGTTCTACTACGTGGGCATCATAGGGGGGAACATAACCTTTGAGAATCTTTGAAGCGCATGTGGTCTCAATTCCCTTTGTGGATATATTGTCTTTAACCGCTACGGCAATACCGGATAGTTTTCCCTTCCCACATGGGGCTTTTTTGCAGACCGTAAGAAACGCATTGTACCGGTCATCAGGTTCGAATGTGAGAGAATCCACTACATCACCCGTGGTGCTTTGATAAAACCGTCTTCCTGTGCCGGTGCGTTTTTCAATACCTCGTCCCGTGGAAGGGAAGGTTCGACTACATCTTCGCGCATGATATTGGTGAGATCGCGTGTGACTGTTATGTCCCCTTTGACCTGGTCGAGCACGTCAAAATAGTCAAGAATTGCATTAAACTGGTCGGTAAAGGTGCCCAGTTCTCCGGTATTGATGCCGATATCGGCAAGTTCTGAGATATGTTCCACGTCTTTTTCAGTGACCATGTTCCACCCTGTTTATCTGGTCTATGTAATCTTGCACGGATGTTTTATAACCATTTTTTCGGGCAAGCCTGCTGAGCTCCTTTGCAACCCCACTCCCGTACTGCATGGCTTTCTTCTCGTACCACGCGAGTTCCGGGCCAATATGGCGTTCTGCAACTGTTCTTAAAGGGACTTTACGGAGTTGCCCCTGCACTTTTTCAGCAGCCGGGATCTTACGCGCCGCGCGCACAACCCGCATGTCCATGTACGGCATGGAGAGGTACGTACCGTGCAGGGCAGCGATCGACTGGTCGCGCTCTGCCTGCTGTTCGAGACCGGCAAAGTCCCTTATAAGATCATCTTCCAGTGTTTTTGAATCAAGATAACGGGAATATCCCCCGAATATTTCGTCAGCTGCCTGACCGGTGATGATGCGATGGTAGCCGTGTTCACCCGCCCAGCGCGTGATAAAATACTGGGTGAGGGCAATGCCGGTATTGACCGGGTCTTTTTTTTGGATTGCAGCAATTACTCTCGGAAGCGCTTCTGCGATCTCGGGCCGGGTAATTTCTACATACGTACAGGACAGGTTGAGCATCTCAGCAGCATGCTTTGCCTGCCTTAGATCATGAGAACCAACAAGTCCGACTGCCACACATTCCCGCCCGGACAGATGGGCGACAAGGGTTGAGTCCACTCCCCCGGAAAGTGCAATCACTCCTTCATCACTGCGCAGCCTTACTGCGGTGATGATCGCCTCTTCAAGCGGGAGATCCGGAACTGATGGGATGATTTTTCCTGATATCCCGTTCTCGCAGGTAAGGGTTCCTTTCGGACAGTTTCCCTGCATTACCCCAAAATGATCCCGGGCACAACAACCGTTTCCGGATAAAAAGAACTCTCCGCCAAACCGTAGAATGTCTCTTGGATGCTCACTCAGGATTGTCTCAATATCCGGCCGGGTAAGACGTACTCCATTAAGTTCGATCCATCCCGCCAGTTTAAGTTCACTC
>JAURZP010000182.1 GCA_030653335.1 Methanoregula sp.
ACAGTGGGCCCGAAGGGATTCGAACCCATGACCGCCCGGTTATGAGCCGGGCGCTCTAACCGGACTGAGCTACGGGCCCCCAAAAAACGCCCCCCACAGGGCTCGAACCTGTGACATTCGGATTAACAGTCCGACACTCTACCAACTGAGTTAGGGAGGCACACTGGTGCGCCTTATTAGATTCTTTTTAGGCACGTTTAAAGGTAGCTATGAGGTCGAACGAAGTTTAGAGTGAGAAAATCAGGTACCAGACTGGATCACTTGCGCCTCATCTCTGAAAGCAACCGGATCAGGTCATCCAGATCCCCATTGAGATGCTCGAACAATTCAGCAGTCCGCGATGTGGCAAGTGCACCTTCTGCGGATGCGCGGATATATCCGAATTGTTCCAGTACATGGAGGGAGTAGCGAATCCTGTGTGATGGGAGGTTAAGCAGCTCGGCAAGTTTCATGATGCCGATCGGCTCGTGATCTGCAACGGCTTTTGCCACCTCAATATGGCGGCTCAGCAGTTCGATCTCATCCTTCATCTTCCTGAGCATAATTCTCCTAAAAAGACTCTGCAACACCAGATTATTCTGTCTTCTCTTTCTGTTTGGAGTCATCCACTTCTTTACTCTTCTCAGGCTGCGCATAGATCCAGGCTTTCGTTTCCCGGTATCTCTTTACAAAGTCAAGGGAAAGAACCAGTGCAAGTATGAGCATTACGATGATCACAGGCAGGGTGTACGGAGAATGGATTATGAAAAAGATAGCAATTGACATGGCTGCGAGCAGCACAATAATATTGAGCTCAACGGTGAGCCCATAAAATTTTAATTTTAACCGGGCTTTGGCATCCTCATCCATCACTGGAATGTCAACTCCGGAATAAAAGTACTTGACGTTTCAGCGCATATATCAAACCAGATGGACTCCTTATCCAGTGCAGTCATAAAAAGCGGTGCCGATGCATTCGTAATGTATGCCTCCTCCCGCGATGCAGATATGCGCTACATGACACAATTTGTGACCAGCGACCCGTTTGTCTTTTTTAAAAAGGTGAACCGAGCAGGTGTGATCATTGTCTCCCAGATGGAGACCGGCCGCGCATCGCGCGAGTCCACTGCATCCATTATCACCCGCACACAGGCAGGGCTCCCCGATATCTTAAAAACCGAAAAAGACCCCTGGAAAGCAACTGCCAAGATGATCGCCGGGCAGGTAGGAAAAAAAGTGCTGGTTCCTCCCAACTTCCCGGTCGCACTGGCTCACGCACTGGGTGAATTCTGCACAGTTGCAGTAGACTGCGGAACCGTCGCTTCAATACGGGAAACCAAAAGCAGGGGCGAGATAAAAGCAATGAAACACGTCCAGAAGATTACAGAGACTGCAATGGGTGTGGCAGTCTCGCTGATCCGTAAATCCACGATAAAAAAAGGCATACTGCATTCTGATGGAAAACCGCTGACATCAGAGATGATCAAATTCTCCATGCACTCCCTGCTACTCGAACACGGGTGTACGGCAGTGGACTCAATTGTCTCATGCGGGGAAGATACCGCAGTGCCGCACATGACCGGCACCGGCCCCTTAAAAGCGGACGAACCGATCGTCATCGACCTGTTCCCCTGCGAGGAAAAAACCGGGTATTACGCGGATATGACACGCACAGTGGTAAAAGGTGAACCATCCACTGAAATCCGTGAAATGTACACCGCTCTGCGTGAAGCAAAACAACTGGGTATCTCGCAGGTAAAAGCAGGGGTATCCGGGAGTGCAGTTTACCAGTCCGTTGTGGACTTTTTCAAAGATCACGGGTATGAAAGCGACACCCGGGGATTTGTCCATAATCTCGGGCATGGGGTAGGCCTTCAGGTGCATGAACTGCCCACAGTTGGCCCGGCAGGAAAAGAACTCAAAGCGGGCAGTGTGATCACGGTCGAACCGGGACTCTACTATCCGGGTATCGGGGGGGTGCGCCTCGAAGATATTGGAGAGGTCACCAAAAAAGGGTTCAAAAATTTCACAAAATTTCCGGAGGATCTTATTGTATGAATGACGAGATCTTTGAAAAATACTTAGAAGCCGGTGCCATCGCGTCAAGGATTCTCCGGGAGGGCGCACTGGGCATCAGGGTAGGGGAATCCTATTTAGATCTCGTGGAAAGCATCGAATCGCGGGTATTAGAAGAAGGAGCTTCACTAGCGTTTCCTCTCAACCTCTCCTTAAACGAGGATGCGGCCCATGACACTGCTTCTCCTGCAGATACACGGATATTTGAGAAAGGGGATGTGGCAAAACTTGATCTCGGGGTCCATATTGAAGGGTATATCGCAGATACGGCAACCACAATTGATCTGGGCAGCAACTCCCTGCTACTTGCAGCATCTGAGCAGGCGCTCGAAGCGGCAATACGAAAGGTCCGGCCCGGCGCAACTGCCGGCGAACTCGGTGCGGCAGTCCAGCACGAGATCGAGAGCCGGGGCTACCGCCCGATCGCAAACCTGACCGGGCACGGGCTTGACCGGTATGTTCTTCACCGCGCACCCACGATTCCCAATGTCAGCATCAACGGGGGAATGGTGCTCGAAGAGGGAATGGTCTTTGCGATCGAGCCGTTCGCAACAACTGGAAGCGGCCATGTGGGGGAGAAATCCCGGATGGAGATCTATTCTCAGATCTCACAAAAACCCGTGAGGATTCCGGCCGCGCGTGCCATCCTTGAAACGGTAAAAGATCGTCACGGCCTCCCGTTTTCCCGACGCTGGCTTAAGGAGCGAAAACAAGACATCGTAATCCCCGCACTGGTCAGATCGCAAACGCTCCATGCCTACCCGGTTCTCTCTGATATACCCGGTTCACTCGTATCCCAGCACGAGCATACAGTCATAGTGACTGCTGATGGGTGCGTCGTCACAACACGATAAGATAGCCTTATTCAATCTAAAAAAGAATAATTAAGGTTACACCCATGTCTGGAGATTCTGAAGCCCTGCGCATAATGGATGTTGTTCTGACCGCTGAAATTTTCAACCAGAACCCCCAGCTCGATATCAATGACCTGACGCCAGCCTGCCGCGATATTTTTAGCATCACCAGTGCTGCTGATGTCAAGCGTCCGGTCTACGTGAGTAACGGTGTGATCAAACGCACACTGTCCATAGCAGATGCCCACCTGAAGATGTCTGCAAACCCCTTTGTTGCATACGAGGATTTCGGCCAGCGCCTCCGCATCACTGCACTCGAATCGGCGGCACAGTGGTTCCTCAAACAAGGCGGAAAATCGATTGTTGAGAAAAATCCGACCCTTGCATTTTATTATGAAAAACTGGGTACCACCGGAGTGATCTATAAAACCGTCCGTGCAGCAAACCCCCCTTATGAAGATACAAAGGCACATCTCGATGCACGCCTCTCGAAGCTGATCGGTGAAGATGAGAAACTCCGTGGGGCACTGGATCTTGTAATGATCAGCGCACCGGAGGAAGTGGAGCAGAGGATGGATGACCTCGTCTGCTCACCATCTCAACTTGCAGTCATCTCAAAGATCCAGCACGCTCTTGAACACCGCGAATATCTGCACCGTCACCGCATCCACGAAGTGGGTAAACTCCTCTTTGTCGGTCCGCCCGGTACGGGAAAAACCTCGATTGCGCTAGCCATGTCCAACACCATGCATATGCCGGTGCTGGAAGTGCGACTCTCAATGGTCACATCCCAGTACCTTGGTGAGACCTCAAAAAATATCGACCGTATCTTCGAACTGGCAAAAAAACTCTCCCCATCAATCCTTTTCATTGATGAATTCGACTTTGTGGCAAAGAGCCGGGTGGCCGATGACCACGGGGCCATGAAGCGCGCAGTCAATTCCCTGTTAAAAAATATCGACCGGATAAATCTGGTCAAAAACGGCGTGATCCTGATCGGTGCTACCAACCATCCCCAGTTGCTCGATGAGGCCGCATGGCGACGTTTTGACGAGGTGGTAGAGTTCTCATTACCAGATGAGGATATGCGGAAAAATATTCTGCAAAAGGTGACTGCCTCTCTCGGCTGCACCATAGACTACCAGATGCTCGCGTCAAAAACAGAGGGGTTTTCCGGTTCAGATCTCCGCATGATGATCAAAGAAGCAGTCCTTTCCGCCCTCATGGAAAACCGCCAGTCCCTTTCACGTGATGATATTAAGAAAGGCATTCATATGGTGAAGAACCGGGAAAAGATCCGACACCAGAACTGGTTGTAACATGAAGATCACGCTGCTGGGAACCGGTGACGCGATTGGTACGCCAAAGGTTGGCTGCGCATGTCCCCAGTGCACTCATGCCAAAGCCACCGGCAGGATGCGATTACGCACCTCTTTACTCGTAGAAAATGAGGGGCATCATCTCCTGATCGATTCATCCCCCGATCTTCGCCAGCAGCTCCTCTTGAACGGTTCGCCGCATATCGATGCCGTAATCTGGACGCATGGACACTACGATCACTTCATCGGGTTTGGCGAGTTCTACCGCGTCCAGAACATCCCCCCGGTCTTTGCCGCACCACCGGTACTGAACTACTGCGCAGAAGTATTCCGGTTTCTCACATTTGACAAAGTCGCAATCCAGCCGTACGAACCGTTCGAGATCTTTGGGATTACTGCCACACTGTTCCTGGTCAGACATCCCACTGCATACACCTGCGGCATACTCTTTGAAACCAGCCAGTCGCGCGTGGCATTCACTTCAGATACGAACATCAATATTCCAAAACAGAGCCTTGATCTCTTAGAGGATCTCGATCTCCTGCTTTTAGATACCCTTGTACCCTCGGACATCTCGATAGGCAAGCACATGAATTATCTCGAAGCCTGTTCACTCGCAGAGCGCTTAAAACCCAAAGATTTCCGCTGTGTGCATATGAGCCACATGCTCCCGTGGGATCTTCCCCAATTGGGTAGAGACAGGGAAATATTCGAATTACCCTGATTATTTCCTGCCTTTTTTCCACGATTCTGTAACAATATGTCTTTCCTGCAGCCATGCTGGCGTGCTTAAGCACCCATACCTTAATGATTTTCAGGTACCCAACCATAGGTGCATGATTGTAAAAATGCTCGAGCTCGAGAAGGACAAGGTGCGGCTCGTCATCCAGGGACAGGGGCACACGTTCATGAACGCCCTTGTCGAGGAATTATTAACTGATTCCGATATTGATGTCGCCCGCTACGTGATTGAGTTTCAGTTCTCTGACCCGGAACTCTTCGTCACCACAAAAGGAAAGAAAAATCCCCTCCCCATCATCAAAAAGGCCTGCAAGCGGATCTCCGGTAACTGCAATGATCTCATCAAGGGCTTAAAAAAGTAGTGAGTAAAATCTTCAATATTTTTTTCATGAAACTGTACCAGCTCATTGTATGACAATCCCAATTGGGGATGTCCATACAAACAACATCCGGTTATTACCCCGCTGCGATTTTCACAAACCGTGTTTGAATATCAATTGGTATACTACTGCCCGCATCACACACAAAAAAATAGGATATGATCGGATTCCGGTAAAAAAGAGCAAAAAATTATTCTTCCGCCCGCTCGGTAAATACGATCGAACCAGAGATGCGGGAGATTCTTATCTTCACTTTCATGCCGGGCTTGGAATTTGCCACATACATGATGTAGCGGCCCATCTTTACGACTCCATCGCCCCGCTTGGAGATCGACTGGATCTCGACATCCATGATCTGGCCCTCCTCAAGATTCTCTGATACGGGTTCGGTTCGGGCCTTTCTCTTTCTCACCGGGCGGTGACTTCCGCACGCATCGCAGCGGAGCAGCATGACGCGATCATCCTTGACAAGACGGGTATCAGGTTTGCCACACTCTGAGCAGATCACGTAATCTTCAACGTAACTTTTAATGATCATCTTGATGAGTGTGATCTCAAACTTACCATTAAAGATCGCGCGGTTGCCATCTATCTTTCCAGAAGTCCCCAGTTCTCCTAAAAGAAACTTCATTACATGGTCCGGTTCGCGGCGGACTTTACTGACAATATCGGTGAAATTTTCAAGAACCGTTGTCTTGCCCTCCACGTACGCTTTTGCCTCAGGAACTACAAAACGTTCCGAAGATTCGGATTTTTCCGTGATATTAGAATAGGCCTGTTTGAGGAGATTTTCATAAGAGTCCGTCATAGTTGTATAATATAAACGCGCCCTGAATCCAAAAGACTTTCTCAAAAAAAAAGATACGGTTTCTGACAAGTAACCTGGTTTTCTCAATGAATGGAGACGAGCAGGTCTATCGTAAGATTTTATCAATGCCCCCCGCTCAACTTTGACACATTTTTGCAACAAACAAAAAAGGTGGTTTCCTGAATATTTGGTTTAAAAATTATACTTTTATTGCAAAAGATACGAGAGCTGCCAGATCTTTGTTCGTTTTTTCATTCTCTATGTCTTTCTGGTTGATGTTGGTTACGGCAGCCAATACCATGCCACGGGCTTCGATCCATTTTTTAAACGTCTCATCAGTCTGACCGGGTCTGCCACCATGTGTGGAAAATGCAACTGCAGGTTTTCCCATGCATCCTTTCAGCTGCTCGATTACCGTATGGATTGCGGGGGTTGGTTTGAACGCCCAGACGGGAGATCCAAAGACAATCAGGTCGTATTCCGATACATCAATGGATTCGGGTTCAGTCTTTGTCAGCTCTTCACCGCGTGCCATCTTGCACCAGACAAGGAACTTTGTGAGTGGCAAGTGATGTGCAACATCATTAATTTCCACAAGTTTTGAATCAAATGATGACGAAAGGTGCTGGGCAACATGACGGGTGTTACCGCTCTCGCTATGATAAATAATGCAGATCTTCATCCACACATGTCTAAGCAGAAGGATGTAAAAAAGATATCAGAAAATTTGGGGATTATTTCTTTTTGGCCGGTGCTTTTACTGCTTTTTTCGCGGCGGGTTTTGCAACCGGTTTCATCACCAATTTTACGGGTTTCTTTCCCTCGGTTTTCTGGAACTGGGGCATCAAGCTGCGGACTTCCCTTCCAACTTCCTCAATGAGATGATCCTCATCTGCTGCGGTGAGCGCGTTAAATACCGGGCGGTTTACCAGATTCTCAAGCATCCACTCCCGCGCAAACGTGCCATTCTGGATCTCTTCGAGGATCTCCTGCATTGCGATATAACTCTCCTCTCCGATGACGCGGGGTCCCCTTGTGAGATCCCCATACTGCGCGGTGTTGCTCACGTACTTGCGCATATTTGTCAGCCCGCCTTCATAGATCAGGTCAACAATGAGTTTTGTCTCGTGAAGCACTTCGAGATATGCCATCTCAGGTGCATAACCCGCATCAACGAGTGTTTCAAATCCTGCTTTAATAAGCGAAGTGATACCCCCGCAAAGAACGGCCTGCTCACCGAACAGATCGGTCTCGGTCTCTTCACGGAACGTAGTCTCTAACACAACTGCCCGTGTTGCTCCGATTCCCTTTGCATACGCGAGCGCGATCTTGTGTGCATTGCCCGAATGATCCTGGTGAATCGCGATAAGTGCTGGTACCCCTTTGCCTTCCTCGTACTGGCGGCGCACCATGAAGCCGGGGCCCTTTGGCGCAACCATGATCACATCAACTGTTGACGGAGGAGTGATCTGGCCGAAGTGGATATTGAACCCGTGCGAGAACATCAGGCATTTGTTTAAAGTTAAGTGCGGCAGGATCTCAGCCCGGAAGACTGCCCCCTGGCTCTCATCGGGCAGGAGAATCTGGATAATATCTGAACGCTTGACGGCCTCTGCAACCGTCATCACTTTCATGCCATCCTTGGTTGCCGCATCCCAGCTTTTGCCTTTGCGCAGTCCGATCACCACATCAAGCCCGCTGTCTTTTAAATTCAGTGACTGTCCGCGTCCCTGGGAGCCATAACCGATAACAGCGATACGCTTGCCTTTCAGCACGCCGATATCTGCATCCGCCTCATAGTATTTTTCCATCATGATAGTTCCCTTTGATATCTGTAACAAAGCACATAAATATTATATGAAAAAACTAAAGAAGCACACTTAAAAAATAAAAAAAATGATAGGCAGCCATGACCATACCCACACCATCAGACCAGGATTCGGACAGAACGTTCAACAGGGAACTGCCAGATGTGCAGGCGTCTTTTCCCGATGTCCGGATCAATCTCACCCGGGTCGGAGTTAAGAACGTAAAAAAACTTGTTGAAGTGCACAGGCATGAAAAACGCCCGGTTATTTTTATTTCCAATTTCGATGTTTATGTCGATCTACCCGGAAGCTTAAAAGGGGCAAACCTTTCACGGAATTTTGAAGTGATCGATGAAGTGCTCCAGCAGGCGATCGATGGCGATGTGAACAAGATAGAAAAACTCTGCAGCGTTGTTGCAAGAAAACTGCTCGACCGTCACGAATATGCAGACAGGACAGAAGTGCTCATGCGCAGCGAGTTCATGGTCAAGCGGGAGACTCCGGTCAGCCATACCGTCTGCCATGAAGTAGTAAAAGTTCATGCACGGGCAATCGCACGCCGAACATTCAAAGAACCAATCGTGAGAAAGAGCATCGGTGCAGAAGTGACCGGGATGACTGCGTGTCCATGCGCACAGAATATCATGAAGGAACGGGCCATGCGGGTATTGCAGGGCCTCAACGTGGACAAGCACAGTATCGATGCGTTCTTCTCTGAAGTTCCCATGGCAACCCACAACCAGCGCGGGAAGGGGTTTCTCTGTATAGAGACTGACGATGACCAGAATGTGGATCTTGAGAGGGTCATCAGCATCCTCAAAGACTCAATGAGCGCAGGCATATACGAACTGTTAAAACGTGGCGATGAAGGCCATGTTGTACTTGCCGCGCACAAAAATCCCCGGTTTGTTGAAGACTGTGTCCGGCAGATGGCAAAGAAAGTGCTTGCGGAGTTTGAGTATCTATCCGGGGATTCTGTTGTCATTATCAAGCAGACCAATGAAGAGAGCATCCACCAGCACGATGCCTATGCCGAACGACGCGCCACCATTGCCGAACTGGTCGATGAAATGAACGGCGAGAACAAAAATACCGGCGAATGAATGACAGTAAAAATATTAGAATTATTAATCGTGTCACAAGATTCAGGTTATATAACAAATTCAGGACTGTTTGATGATGAATAAACTCACCTGTTTTTTTAAAATTTTGATTTTTTCTTTTTGTCTTTTTTAGTGGAAGATCTGGCTATGCACCCTTTTTTTTTAAGAATGATACATTATC
>JAURZP010000185.1 GCA_030653335.1 Methanoregula sp.
ACAGTGGCAAAGATTCCTTTTTTTGGAGAATACACCGAGATCGCTAAATATTTTTTCATCAGGGGGTACCAGATCTCAAAGAATTGCGGAGTTCCGGTCCGGACTACATCGGCATACAAAGCAAGGGCTCTCGACTCATCCACGCCAAATACTTCCCGGCTTTTCTTTCCTATTGCGGTATCGCGGGGGATGTTAAAGATCTTCTCAAACGCAGGATTCACCTGCAGGATCCGGTATTCCACCGCTATGCCATTTCCGTCATACACCAGCTCGTTGACGGCATGTCCTTCAACCATGGCAGAGAAGAGCGCCCGGTACCGCTCTTCAGATTCATTGATGCGCCTCTCTGATTTTTTCTGGTAAACCGCCTGCCTGATCTTGTGCGCCAGCTCAGCAAACTGCGGTGCCAGGCTGCCACCCTTCTGGAGATAGAAGTCGGCACCGAAATTGAGTGCCTCGATCACCACTTCCTCGCGTCCCCTGCCGGTAAAAAGTATGAACGGGAGATCTCCATGACTGGTCCGGATGTATTTGAGGAACTCGATGCCATCTGTCATGGGCATCTGGTAATCAGAGATGATCGCATCATAGTGGCTTTCAGCCAGTCGCAGCTTTGCATCGGCAGCAGAATTTGAGGTTTCGACAGTGATAGTCCCACTCTTTTCAAGATATGTCTTTCCAATCTCAAGGAGAGCGGGTTCATCATCAACATAAAGAACGGAAATCAACGTAAAGTCACCAGATGCAGTACTCAATGATTAAACAAAATCAAAAAACAGGTTTTAACTTTTTCATTCTGAATTATTCGGTATATATCCTTAAAAACCCAACGGAAGCAAAAAAAGTGGTCGATAAATCCGGCTCTGTTGAGACCCTCATTTTAAACCCCATACCCTGTCACTTACCACAATTAAGGCGAGACATGCGAGTGTAGTGAGAGGGTTAAACAGAGCCGGAAATTTTTTAATGTTATGAATATTTTTTTTTGGATTTCCCTGACCCGAAAAGGTGGATCTGGAGCACAATTGAGCAATATGTTTATACGCAATGAAACCATGAGAAAAAAGAAGGTGATTGTACTATGGCAAAGTTAACCGCAGAAATGAAAGAAGCGTTTGCAAAGATGAAAGTTTTTCCCGTTGCAACTGCAACCAAAGACGGCACACCCAATGTGATCCCACTGGGTATTGCCGAACTCGTGGACGATGAAACGGTCTGGTTCGTGGACAATTTCATGAACAAGACGCTCTCAAACATCCGGACAAACCCGAAGATCGCATTCTATGTCTGGGGCCCGGAGATCAAAGGATGCTTCCAGGTAAAGGGTGTGGCTGCGATCAAGACAAGCGGCACGGATTACGATGCGATGAAAGCAAAGATCAACATCAAGAACCCGGCATTGCCGGCCCGGTCGCTTGTCATTGTAAAAATCACCGAAATCTTCGAGTGCAAGCCCGGTCCGACCGCTGGTGCAAAGATCATCTGAACTCTATTTTTAAAACAGAAACGATCCTCTTAGTATTTGCCCGATGTACAGTTTCTGTACCAAAGGTGCGAGGATTTTTCCGGGAAATACGTTACTTGCCTCTGCTTCAAACGAGAAGCCATCTGCTGACAATCGCTCGTTGAGATAAAAAGAAAAAAATGATCTGGCTTAAAACTCACTTCGCGCCGGGCTTTGAACCCGGTGCAGCAGCGACAATTTTTAACGATTCCGTAATTTCCGGAAGGAGTTCGGCCGGTATGCCTATGACAAGCTCGCCATCTTCGATGCCGGAGAACTTCCTTGACCCATCACAGCCAAGCGAGAAGTTCACATGGCCGGTTAAGTAGGTCTGGGCACAGGCATCCGCACAAACCGACTGGATGCCGGCAAATTCCGACTGGATCCGTCCACCGAGACGGAAGAGCATACTCTGGGCAAGTTTCAGCATTGCCCACGGGGTTGCAACGATCAATACTACCTGCGGATCGAACGGGGTCTTTTCAAGCGGGGCATACAGGGTAGCAAAGGTATCGCCCGGGTGCAGGTGAGCGACCCGGTCGATGGTTCGCTTGCAGGAAGCGGAACTTTCAAATTTTCCGAGTTTGTAATAAAAATCGCCGGTCTTCAGGCTCTCGGTGAGTTCCCGGAGACCCAGCGCCCATGCGCCGCCATTGCATTCGTGTTTTTCCGAGGTGGAATAAAAGATCCGGCCTTCTTTTCTTGCAAGGCCAACCATCGAGCAGTGGCGGACGGTCTTGTCAAACGCTTCCATGCCTGTCGGGATCTCTTCTTTTTTTGTTGCAAACCGGAACGCAACCGGTGAACCGCTGAGTTTGAGATATTTTTTCAGCGTCTCGGATACTTCTGCATAGTTTATCGGAATTTTCATATCTGTTGCCATAAGACTTCACCAGGATGATCTCTTAATAGAGATATGTGTATGTCTAGAGCATGTAATGGGAATTATTTAAAGATAGTGACCATGGGCTATTTTTAATGATACCAGAATCCGTACCTTAACTCCACACTATCAGAAGGCTGAACCCACCTAACCCCTCATCCGGGTTGATAACAGCCCCGGATCACTTCTTTTGCCAGGCTCCCGACCGGCCTGTTTAGAGGGGTTTTGGAGATATTTTTCAGGAAAAACCTGTTTCAACCACTGATTGGGAAAAGAGTTGTTTTATGAAGCGAAAAACCGGCCTGTTTGGATCTGTTTGGATTGATGATCTCGTGCCCGCCCCGGGGTACTGGTTGCAGTGTAGATTCCAGAGAAAGAACCCCTTTTTTTAGGATCGGTCATTCCGGCCTGGAACCATAAGAGACCTGCACTCCACATATCTCACTTCTCCGTCGGAGAACTCCAATCCGTGAAGGAGCAAGGGTACCAATTTCCGCTCAAATTCACCGAATTCCGGCACACCATTTTCTAAAAACTTCAGAATGAGTCTCGTTTTGCATTAT
>JAURZP010000189.1 GCA_030653335.1 Methanoregula sp.
ATAATCGCTCATTTGCACACCCAAAAATGCCTGCATACGCGCCCGGTTTCAAATTTCAGAGCAGTTGAATGGATAAAATTTATCCAATAACTATCCAATAGATTCCCAATACAAGAGTCTGTCACGCGAATCCAGAAGCCGTTATTTGTTAAATCGTGCCTTTGGATGGCTGTTAGATTATTCATTGTCTAACTCCCGAAAAATTCTCCAACGTTCATCCAACTCAACATCCTTGTTCTCGCAGGATTATTTGCCATTTCTTGATCTGAAGCAGCAAATACGAGAAAATTTATCCAACTACTCTCCAACACCCCCCCAATCCAGGTATCTGTCACACGAGTATGGAAGGATGGATTGTTTATATCGTGCCTGATAATTACTCTCCTCTGGATGGCAGGCAGGGAACTCGATTGTCTTAACTCCATCCAAATCTCCGGAAATTATCCATTACTCGCATACGTACACGCACACACAAACGCACCAATGTGCTCCGTTTCAGTTTTAAAGACAGAAAATCGGAAATTAATGAGACAATCGTGAGACAATCGAAATACAATCATGATACAATCAATCATACTTTTCTGCAATAATAATTCCTCACCAGATTATTTCTTTCCCCCAAGCGACATCATCAGTTCCCGCAGCCGGGCGATGCCATCCGGTGCGGTGGCGAGCGTGGCGAAGTGCTCGAAGAGGAGATCGGTGTTTGGAGAATGGTTGGCAGTCATCGTAAAAATTCCCCAATGTTCCTGCGATCGGTATTCTGAAATATTCGCTGTATGCCCCGTATTACCGTATTACCGCAAAATTTGCAGTTAAAAATTCCCCAATAATTCTCCAATAGATCCCCAATACGGCTGCTGGAAATAGGGCACTCACTAGCGACATTTTTCATAATCATCGTCACTGCTCTGATGTGAGAACCCACCGTGCACCCCGGGTTTTTCCAATCGTCTCCAGGATTCCATCTTTGCGCATTTCCTTGAGCAGATCCTTGATATACTGGCGTTTCTGTTTTTCATTCAGCGCATCAGAAATCTTATTCATCAGCAGATCTTCAAATGTGTTCCAGTTTGCTTCACGATATGTTTTGAGGTAGGCGACGATCATATCTTTGAAATGGCTCCGATCAAATGGCCGCTTCCTGATGTAATCCACCCGGGAATCTGTCTCTGCGGCAACCTTTTCAGAAAGATAGAGGTTTGGGCGCCTCCCCTCAACCAGCTTCTTTGCTTTGAGTGATTTGAACTCCGATTCTGACAAGGGGTTGCCTTTCTGAACCTTGTCAAGCGCAATGACATCCCGCATATCCAGATCCTTGCGCCGGACAAGCATCCGTGTATATTTCGGGTCGATAATTTTCCCGGTTATCCTTACCGATACTTTCCCCGCCTGCGATAAATTATAATCCGGCAGGGGGAAATTGCGCTCTCTCTGGAGCCGGAACATACGCTTGATCCCGCTCCCAACGGTATCAATCATATTCAGGTTCACCATTGCCTGAGCGAGAAACGGATTCCGGTAGCGATCGGGCAATGCATCCCTAGCGAACAATGAATCAACCGAACCCGGGATAAATTCCCCCCGGTTGGTAAAAAGGAGTGACTCATCGTTCTCAACAACAGAAATCCGGGCACCCTGAAGATAATCCTGGTGGGCGATGCAGTTGTGAAGAAGTTCACGCATCACCCATGAGTCATACTGGGTAAGTTCCAGAGGGAATAGGGTCTCACCGGAGAGATGGCGGACAGTAAGGTTACGGATCTTTTCAAAAACTTTGTCGATAGCAAGGATTATGGGAAGACCGAAATGAGCATAGTCTCTCTCCACTCCGGAAGCGTTCTTCAGGACCCATGTTATCTGCCCGATCGCAGGTGACAGATGATGTCCTGAGGTATTTTTACCCAGAAGGAGGATCGCAGTATGGGTAATCTTCCCGTCAATGCACAACCCGGCCCTGTTTAAGAATTCAGCATCCGTCCATGAATCAACATCGTTGACCAGATGGGGATTCTTTTTCTTGTATTCCTGCCGGGCGAACGCGATAGCTGCCGGATCAAGATTGGCGATCGTTGCCTTTTCACAAATACGTGCCGACCAGTCCAATGTTGCACTCTGGTCCCGGATTCTCTGAATCTTATGAAGAGCAAGTTGTCCGGTGGAATCATGGATGCGACCATACACCGATCCTTTCCACTCTGTCGGGATGCCACGGGTCGCCGGGGGGACCTTAAACATCACAACCCGCCCTTCCGGTGTGTGAAGTTCCTCTATCGAGAGAAATGTCAGCTGGTGATTCGTTTGCAGGGAAATTTTATGTTTCAGTTTGTCCAGACCCGGAGGCGTTTCATTAAAGTGAGAGCCAACAATCTTCCGGGGAGGTTTGTCAGTCACTCCAAAGATGAGCCAGCCCTCCGGTTTATTGTTCAGGTTGGCCTCGTTACTCAGTGCAGAAACATATCGCCCGATCAGCTCAAAATCAAAAGTGGTTCCCGCTTCCTTGAACTCAACCCATTCCGTCTCCGTAGGGAGATTCATCAGATCGTGCAGAACATTGAGCAGGTCTTCAGGCATTCCAATTCCTCACCGAATTATTTCTTTCCCCCAAGCGATGCCATCAGTTCCCACTTCAGCGCCTCGCGGGTTGCCGCCGCCTCTGCCCGGATCCGCTCGTACTCGCGGAGCAGTTCCACAGGATCGCCCAGCTCATCCGGCACAACATTCGGGTTCTTGATGTCGAGGTTGAACCCGTTCGCGATCACCTGCTCCACCGGCACCCGCCACGCATGTGCGGTCTCGGTGCGGTTCGTCCACCATGCCTTCTCGGGCGCGAACTCCTCGATCCGGATGGGCTTTGTCTTGTTATACGACTTGTAACCCTCGGGATAGGTGTGCTCGTAGTACCAGATCTCTTTTGTCGGCTTGCCCTTCTCGAAGAAGAGCAGGTTCGTCTTGATGCCGGTGTACGGGGCGAAGACGCCGTTTGGGAGCCTCACGATCGTATGGAGGTTGCACTCCGTCAGGAGCCGCTCCTTGATCCGGCTCTTCACACCCTCGCCAAAGAGCGTTCCGTCCGGCAGCACGATCGCCGCCCGGCCGCCATCCTTGAGGATGTGCATGATAAGCACGAGGAAGAGATCGGCGGTCTCCCGGGTCTGGTACATGGCCGGGAAGTTCCCCTCGATCCCGTCCTCTTCCATGCCCCCAAACGGGGGGTTCGTCACGATCACATCCACCCGGTCCCGGGCCGAGTAATCTTTCAGCGGGCGGGCTAAAGTGTTGTCATGCCGGATCTGGATCGGGACATCGATGCCGTGCAGCATCATGTTCGTCACGCAGAGCAGGTGGGGCATCGGTTTCTTCTCAACGCCGTGGATCGAGCTCTGGAGCAGGTCCTCCTCCTCGATTGTCTTGACGGTCTTACGGATATTCTCGATCGCACACGCAAGGAACCCGCCGGTACCACAGGCCGGGTCAAGGATCGATTCGCCAAGCTTCGGGTCCACCTGGTCCACCATGAACTGCGTCACGGCCCGGGGCGTATAGTACTCCCCGGCATTGCCCGCACTCTGGAGATCTTTTAGGATCTTCTCATAGATCTCCCCGAACAGGTGCCGGTCCTCCGTCCGGTTGAAGTCGATATCATTGATCTTGTTCGCTACCTGCCGGATCAGCGTCCCGTTCTTCATGTAGTTGTAGGAATCCTCAAACACCCGGCGCAGCAGGATCCCGGAGCCGTTCGATCCCGCTTCTGCCGGCAGTTCCTTGAAAGTCGTGAAAAGGTCGGCATCGATGAACTTCATCAGCGCATCGCCCGTGATCCCCTCGGGATCTGCTGCCCAGTTCCGCCACCGGAGCCGGTCCGGCATCGGTGACCGGTACCCCTTCCGGAACAGTTCGTACTCCTTCTCCTTGTCATCAAAGATCTTCAAAAACAGCATCCAGCTCAGCTGGCTGATCCGCTGGGCATCGCCATCAACACCCGCATCCTTCCGCATGATGTCCTGGATCGTCTTGATCGTAGTACCAACTGCCATAAAAAAACCAGTTCCTTACCCGTGCTGATCAGCACTCAGCTGTATAGAGACACTGCTCAAGCCGACGTATTGCTGTCATATAATTAGCGCTCCCGCCAAAAATAGTGTTCACAATTTCGAGCGGTGTACCGAACGTGGTGAACGGATCCACCCGCAGCACTTCCATGCTCTCGATATCCGTAATCCCGCCATCGGAATATTTCGAAAGGAGGCAATCGAGCACCTTTTTCGCCTGCTCGCCGTACTTAGTGAAGTAATTCGCCTTCCGGACCTTTGCCGCCCGCTCTTTGCGAGACATCGGTGGCTGGCCGAATACCACATGGCAGATCAGGTCGAAGGGATCGTAGTCCTTCCCTACCTGTTCCTGGAGTTCTTCAAAGAGGACACCCTGCTCCTCCAGTTCCTCCAGGATCACGGTCTTCTGCTCCGCCTTCGTCCACGAGTTTATGAACGCACTGAGCGTAGCATACTGCCGGATCACGTTCTTCTTTGTGTAATCTTCCAGCGATTCGGTGATCAGCTTCCCGTCCGCAGCAATATACTGGACCCGCTCAGCAACAACGGAGACCGGTACATCGTTTACCACGTACCGTCTTCTGCCGGAAGGTTCTACGGGTTTTGCCTCGGGAGGGGCGATTGGGTCGGTCGGGTCATACAGGCTCCCGTCCAGAGGCTCCCCGTCAAAGTCCGGGTCAGCGAAGAGCTCGCTCACCTTCCGGAAGTCCATGATCGTAAAGAAGAACTTGTTGTAATCCTCGTTGATCCTGGTCCCGCGCCCGATGATCTGCTTGAACTCGGACATCGACTCGATCCGTTTG
>JAURZP010000194.1 GCA_030653335.1 Methanoregula sp.
TTAATCATTACCTCCATTTTTTTCGACAATAAAAAATCCAGGAAAAAACCGGGATATCAGAGATTTTCATCTATTATTTTTACTCTTCTTCAAAACGAAAAAAACCGGAGAACCAATCTTTCATTTTGCTGTCATCGATGAAACGGGAATAATGAAAAGTTTGTTCTATGTTTTTACAAACACTGCGCAAAAAATCGTTGAGTTATGGGATCACACGAGAGATTTTTCCGTAGACTTAAGACGTATTTATTGATCAATGAAAAATTTGCATAATAGGAATATTTTTATATGTAGGAATGCAACTTCCTTCTGTCAATTGTACAACCCTACAAAACTAACAAGGCAATTCAGAGCAGGAGAGAGAACCAGCGATTCAGCCAGATTCCATTCCACCGGACTTAAAATCCGGCATTGGATACTGGCAAATTGCCGTCATGATCATCTCATGTTCGGGAAATTGTTTAAGAACCAAGAGTAACAATGCAAAAACAATTCAGGTGAAATGAATGGCAATAGATACTGGAGCAACTGCATGGATCCTCGCCTCAACGGCGCTCGTGATGCTCATGACGCCGGCGGTAGGATTCTTTTATGGCGGGCTCGTACGCAGGAAAAATTTCATATCGATGATTACCCTGTCGTTCGTCGCCTTCGCACTGGTGAGTATCCAGTGGGTATTGATAGGATACTCACTGGCGTTTGGAAATGATCCGGCAAACTCCCTCAACGGGTTTATCGGCAACCTGCAATATATGGGACTGAACAATGTGGGAATGGACCCTGGCCCATATAGCAATGCAATACCAGGACTGCTGTTCATGGTATTCCAGCTCGTGTTTGCTACGGTAACGATGGCGATTGTGACTTCGGGTTTTGCAGAGCGCATCAAATTCAGTGCGTATCTCGTGTTTGCACTTCTCTGGACAACGATCGTCTATGACCCGCTCGCTCACTGGGTATGGGGCGGAGGTTGGGCTGCACAGTTCGGTGCGCTTGACTTTGCCGGCGGCACAGTCGTTCACATCAGTTCAGGGTTTGCCGCGCTGGCTCTTGCTCTGGTCATAGGAAAACGTGTTGGCTTTGGCAAATATTCCATGGAACCCAACAACATCCCGTTGACGATCCTTGGCGCAGCCCTCCTCTGGTTTGGCTGGTTCGGGTTTAATGCTGGTAGTGCACTTGGAGCAAATGGTCTGGCAGCACAGGCATTTGTCACCACAAACACTGCGGCAGCAGCGGGTGCAATGGCCTGGCTCCTGATCAGCTGGCTTCATGGAAAACCGAGTTCTCTCGGGTTTGTCAGCGGGGCAATCGCCGGGCTTGTGGCGATCACACCCGGAGCCGGTTACGTGACTCCCATGGCAGCCATATTGATTGGTGCAATTGGTGGTGCTGTCTGTTATGGCATGCTGCTCTTCCGCATGAAAAAAGGTCTCGACGAGAGCCTCGATGCCTGGGCGATTCACGGAATGGGTGGCCTCTGGGGAGCGCTCGCAACTGGCATCTTTGCCGTGGCAGCAGTGAACGGTGCATCCGGCCTGATTGAGGGCAATGTCCACCAGTTCGTTGCCAATGCAGCAGGTGCATTCGCAGCGGTCATCTACGCGTTTGTCGTCACCTACATCCTCGCAGTAATTGTCGACAAAACTATCGGACTGCGGGTTACTGAGGAAGAAGAGTATGTCGGTCTTGACATCTCCCAGCACGGGGAACGCTGCTGAGCAGGAGGATTCAACATGAAAATGGTAAAAGCAATCATAAAACCGGAACGCTTCGAGTTTGTCAAAAAAGCACTTGAGGAAAAAGGCTTCAATGGTATGACTATCTCTGATGTTAGAGGACGGGGAGAACAGAAGGGAGTCACCCTGGAATACCGGGGAGGGCAATATGTCGTTGATTCCCTGCCCAAGATCCAGCTTGAGATCGTTGTCCGGGACAATGATGTCGACATGCTCATCACTACCATTATGGACTCAGCACGGACCGGAAAGATTGGAGATGGCAAGATCTTTATCCTGCCGGTCGAGAAATCGATCAGGATCCGTACCGGAGAAACGGAATCATAAGAATTATAAAAAACCAAAATCTCCATATTATTTTTCAATGCCCCGAAGGGCTGTTTCTCTTGGATTGCCCTAAGGAAGGTTTT
>JAURZP010000197.1 GCA_030653335.1 Methanoregula sp.
CGGACTGATGAAACTGCAATGTGAAGCAAAGATCAATGAGGGTTTGTACAGAATTCACTGATGAACCGAATTGAACCTCAAATCGATATATTCCGGAAACAAACTTTTGCTTTCTTCAGGCATATTATTAATATACTCGAAATAGTACCTGTAATAGAGTTGTTATTTCTGCAACAACAGATGGATTCAACCTAATGCGGAGAAGATCAGATGAAACATTCAATCATTAATCTGCTCATCAGACCGGGTGCGTTCTTCCAGAATGCAATGAATGATAAGGAGAGCCTGAAACTTCCTGCACTCATTGTCCTTGCAGTGGGTATTGCCGGAGCAATGTACGGGTTCCTCATCGGGGGATTGACCGGCCAACTGCTGGGCGGGATCATACCAGGCATGGGTACAATCATTGTACTTTCAGCGGTGATCGGTGCGCTTATTGGTACGTTCATCTTCTGGTTAATATACGCGGGGGTATTCTATGCATTTTCAATCGTGTTCAAAGGTGATGGAAATTTTAAACGAACGCTTGAATTTACTGGTTACGGCTACCTGCCCCAATTATTTGGAACCCTCATCACGTTCGTCATCTCGCTGAACTACATTCCCCGGATTCACGTCCCCCATCTCTCTGCAGCAGCTGCCCAGAATCCCGATCTTATTACAGAAGCCATAAAAGCCCTGATGCATGATCCCGCGATGTTGGAACTCAGCCAGATCGCCATGATCATCGCGATGGTATTTCTCCTCTGGAGTGCCAACATCTGGATCTTTGCCATGCAGCACGCTCGTAAACTTTCGCCCCGTGATGCAGCACTGTGCGTTGGAATACCAGTGGTCCTCTATATTCTCTATATGGTCTATTCAATGACGGTGATGTAAATGAAAACAGTTCGAATTATTTCCCTGCTCGGCCTAGTGCTGCTCTCATGTGTCATGGTTGGCGTAGTTGCCGGGTACGCCACTCCCGAATCGATTGTGGCTGCGCGCAAAGTATACATATCCAGTGCCACCTATGATCCTGCAGTTTTTTTCCCGGGGGATAAGGGTACCATCACTATAGAGGTCACCAACGGAAATGCAAACGATACGGGAATTTCAGTGAACCACGCCACGTTATCCGGTGACACAGCAATAAAAACAACAAGCCGCCCCTATGATTCCTCATCCAGTCTCGGACCGGGCCAGAAAAAATCATACTCGTTTCAGGTAATTGCAGATGGTGTGGATGGGACCTATTATCCAACGTTTTCACTAAGTTTCCGCGATGCGGACAGCCTCTATTACCGGGCAATGGTCAAGATTGAAAATACACCTATCGTACTGACGATCGTTGACCAGCCCGATACATTTACCCAAGGCAAGAAAAAGACCATCTATGCACAGGTAGCAAATCCCCGCGAAAATACTGTAAGGAACATCATACTCAGTGTTTCGGGCACAGGAATTACTTCAACACCCTTAAAAATATTTGTCGGAGAGCTGGCTTCCGGTGCCAAAGTTCCAGTGAATTTTTCTGTGACTGCGGATCAGCCAACCACCCTCAATCTTCTCCTGAACTATGACAATGGCGACAACCCTCATACCGTGAATCTGGATGTCCCGATCACCTTTGGCGTAGATAAGAAACAGGCAAACCCTGTGATGAGCAACGTGATAGTGAAAAATGACGCCGGCACCTTTCGTATCACCGGTGATGTCAATAATGCCGGTCTCGAAACCGCAAATACCGTGATGGTCACTTCACTTGCGCCGGCAGTTCCGCAGGATCCATACAAGACATATGTGGTTGGCGCCCTCAAGCCCGATGATTTCGGCAGCTTCGAAGTGACATTCTCTGCAAAGAATGTAGAGAGCATTCCCCTCCAGTTGTCCTTTAAGGATGCCGACGGGAATGTATATTCCTCGCTGCAGGATGTGAAGATATCCACATCCGGTGCGGGAGCGGCAGCCGCAGGCACTGGACTTCCAATTGTCCCTATCATCGCTGCGATCGTGATCCTGGCCGTATTTATTGGCGGATGGATCCTATACCTGAAAAAATTTAAGAAGTGAGAACTCCATGAGCGAACAACCGGTCATGGTATTTCAGGATGTCACAAAAGTCTACCCTTTACCTGCAGGTGACGTGACGGCACTAGACGGGATCTCTTTTCAGGTTGAACGGGGAGAGTTTATCTCAGTCATGGGCCCTTCGGGTTCAGGCAAATCCACCCTGTTAAACCTGATGGGGTGCCTCGATGTACCAACGACCGGTGACATCTTTATCAGCGGTACCCGGATCAGGGATATGTCGGATATCGAACTCACCAGCCTGCGACGGGATCGCATTGGCTTTATCTTCCAGTATTTCAATCTCTTTCCACTCTTAAACACTCTTGAGAATGTCACCTTCCCGCTGATGCTGAAATCCGGGAAAAAAGCGGATGCTGAAAGGGGCAGGCAGGTACTCCGGTCAGTACAACTGGAGGAATCGCTCTACAGTCATACCCCCACAGAGCTTTCTGGAGGGCAGCAACAGCGCGTTGCGGTTGCACGGGCACTCATCAATGACCCGGATATCCTGCTCTGCGATGAACCAACCGGTAATCTGGATTCAAAGACCGGGGCCGGCATCATGGACCTGATGACGGAACTCAACCGTAAGGGTACGACAATCATCATGGTCACGCATGATCAGGGAATTGCCGAGTACTCAAAACGGACCATCAGGATTGCAGACGGGAGGATTGTATCATGAGCGGCGGGATCTTTTACGAGATTGCAAAGCGTAACGTACGGATTCACCTGCTCCGATCATCACTGGCCATGCTCGGGATCATCATCGGAGTCGTAGCCATTGCTTCGATGGGTATACTGGGAAACAGCCTTGTGCTTACCGTTTCTGACAGTCTTAAAACAGTAGGTGACAGTGTGATTGTCACACCCCATGTGGGGGGAAATACCCGCGGGTTTGGCGGGGGGGGCGGGAGTGCTACATCGCTCACCCTGTCAGAGCAGGATTTTCTGCAGATTAAACGGGTGTCTGCACCGAATGTGGCGATTCCTGTACTCCAGTCCTCTGATCGTATGCAACTGGGTGTCGGTAGTGATGAGATCGTAGCCGCTGTTTACGGTCTGAACCCTGATGACATTCCTGATCTGCTCAAGTTAAAAGAGGGAGGATACAGCAGGGGCAACTCGGGTTGTATTGTGGGATCCAAATTTGCTGATGACCACAATGTCAAGGTTGGCTCCCGGATTTTAATTGGAACTGATGGAAATAAGGGCACGCTGCGGGTTACCGGTATCATCGAGGAACGGGGAATGGCATTTGATGTCAGCACCGATTCAGCGGTGGTAGCTACAAAAGACTGGTTTGATGCTGCGTACAATCGTAATGATTACGACAAGGTCGTAGTGAAGGTAAAAAATCTCGATGATCTCCCGGTTGTTAAAAGTGCAATCGAGAAACAGATGAACAAGCGTGATACGGTTGTTGACGTGATGGATACACGAAAGACCATGGATACCATCTTCCAGGCATTTGGCCAGATCACCACGTTTGTGTCCGCCATTGGCGGAATTTCCATGCTTGTTGCAGGAGTGTCCATACTCAATATCATGATGATGTCGGTCACTGAGCGGATCAAGGAGATCGGAATCATGCGCAGCATCGGTGCGCAGAGAAAAGAGGTGATGGCGATGTTCCTCTATGAGGCGGCAATTCTTGGGATTATCGGCAGTATCATCGGGGGTGTGATGAGCCTTTTGGGAGGATACGCCATCAGCACCCTGATGCTCCAGAACACCAAGTACCTGTTCGTTCCATCAAGCCTGATCCATATCATGTACGGTATGACGTTTGGGATCACCATCTGTCTGATCTGCGGTATCTACCCGGCATGGCGTGCCGCTAACCTCAACCCAATCGATGCGCTCAGGCACGAATAATTCTTTTTTTTTGGTCCGGTTCTGTGAGAGCAGATACTTTTTAACCGGTCGCATACATACTCAATGTGATGAGCCCGGCACCCCCTCCGCTCCTTAATCCGGACTGGAACGAGATCTGGAAGGCACGACAAATCCTTCACGAATCCTCAAAGCATTCCGATGATCCATCGCATAACTGGAACATACGGGAGAATGCTGAACGCTATGATTTCACGTCCCGCAGCGAATATGACGAAAGGGTATTGACCACCATCAATGGTCTGGATATTTCAAGAGAATCCCGCGTACTGGATATCGGTGCAGGTCCGGGCACTCTCGCGATTCCGCTTGCGTCCCAGGTAAAGGAGATTACGGCAATTGAGCCGGGGGAAGGGATGACGGCAATCATGGCCGAGCGGATTAAAAAAGATGATGTCACCAATATTACGATCATCCGCAAACGCTGGGAGGATGTAATTCCTAAAAGCGATCTCGCACAGCAGTATGATGTGGTTATCGCTTCGCTCTCGCTCACTATGGAAGACATCCGGCTGGCACTCCGGAAGATGGATAAAGTTTCACAGGGTTCTGTGTACCTGTTCTGGTTCGTGGACATGCCATTCTGGGAGCGGATGTTCGCCGATCTCTGGGACCCACTCCATGGATTGCCCTACTATTCCGGGCCAAAAGCAGACTGCCTCTTTGGCGTCCTGTACCAGATGGGGATCTACGCAAACATCGAGATGCTGCCATTGAAAAAAGAGTACCGGTTTACGACAAAGGATGAGATGACCGCCTTTTTCCGGCGCCGGTTCAATGTCACGAGACCGGAACAGGAACGGGTACTGGATAATTATCTTAAACCGCTGATCCGGACAAAGGGATCAGAGATTGTCATATCCGGTGATTCCACATTTGCAAAGATCTGGTGGAAAAAAGATGTAAAAAAACAGGCCGGGGATTGAAGAGGATTATTTCCCGCCAACCCTGCGGATCCTTTCCATTGCCTCTTTGAGTTTTTCCATCGAGGTTGCATATGAGAGCCGGATCCACCCGGGGGCATAGAAGGCACTGCCGGGGGTTGCTGCCACATGACCCTGTTCGAGCCAGCGGGTTGCAATCTCCATGTCATCGCCAGCGACTTTGACGAATGCATAGAAGGCACCGTCTGCCGGCGCTGTCTCGTACCCCATCAGGTTCAGTTCAGAGATGATGTATTTTCTCCGTTTGTCAAACTCGGTGCGCATGGTTTCAACACAGTGCTGATCGCCTTTGAGTGCCGCTACCCCGCCCCACATCGCAAATGTGGTTGCCTGGCTGACTGAGTGCTGCTGAACCTTTCCCATCTCGCGGATGATCTCAATTGGTGCAACCGCATAGCCAAGCCGCCATCCGGTCATCGCATATGCCTTGGAGAATCCGTTGATCGTGATGGTGCGCTGCGCCATATCTCCGAGTGCCGCAAGGGAGATGTGTTCCTTGCCGTATACCATCTTCTCGTAGATCTCATCCGACATCGCGTAGATATCGTGATCCTCGCAGAGGTCCGCAACGAGCTGCATGGATTTTTTGTCAAACACGGCACCCGATGGGTTTGAGGGTGAGTTGACCACGATCATCTTGGTCTTTGAATTAACCCGCTCTAACAGGGAGTCGTCGAGCTGGAAGGTTTTTTGATTGACCGCGTGCTTAACGATCTTCCCCCCGGCGATCTGCACACAGGGTTCATACGATACCCATGCGGGGGTGAGAAGGATCGTCTCATCTCCGGGATTCAATACTGCTTCCATTGCCTCGTAGATCGCGTCCTTGGCACCGCAGGCAACAATCACCTGCGACGGGGTGCAGGGAAAACGGTTCTCCTTTATGATCTTCTCGCTGATGGCTAAGAGAAGTTCGGGAATGCCGTTGCTCGGCGCGTAGTGGGTTTCGCCCCGGTTCAGCGCATCGATACAGGCATCCCTGATATGCCGGGGCGTATCGAAGTCCGGCTCGCCAATCGACAGGCTGATGACATCGATTCCCTCCCGCTCCATCTTCTTCGCCTTATCAGAGATCGCAATCGTTGCTGAGGGAGCAACCGCGGCAATCTTTTCCGAGAGTTGCCTCATTTCAATCGTTTGACAAGCTTGACTGCAGATTCCACGGCACGTTTTGCGTAATCGATCCGCTCGTTTGCCTCAAGCCGGGTCATACCGGGTCCGGATATACCGAGTGTTACGGGTTTTCCAAACTCCAATGAGAGGTCGATTATCTTCCTGGCTGCGTGCTGCACGACAATCTCATCGTGCTGGGTGTTACCTTCAATCACACACCCGATTGTAATGACAGCATCGACTTTTCCTGCCTGGAGCATCTTCTTGATTGCAAGCGGCATATCGTATGCGCCCGGCACATAGATGCAGTCCGTTACTTCTGCGCCAAGGAATGCGGCATGTTCCCTTCCTTCGATCTCCATCATGTACGTGATGTCACGGTTGAATTCCGCAACAACAAATCCGAGTTTTATTGGTTGTGTGTCACACATAGCTGATCATCTCTTTTTTTATTGAACTTCATAAACCCTTACGCTTTTGCACTAGCGGCGGGCCGGGCCGGCATCTTCAAATCCCTGCCGCTGGCCGGTGCCGGCTTCATTCTCCAGATCCCGTGGGCGAAGAATGAGTTTTACAGCATTGACCGCATGTTCGCGGGTACGCTGCTCGGAGAGCCATGCCAGCTCTTTGCCATCTTTTGCCTCATCCTCGTGCACGAACACCTCGATGATGTGGGTGTTGGTCATGAGCTGGCAGGTGATGAGCCCCTGCGATGCCTCGTGAGCGCAGAGCCGGTCTTTCTCTTTTCCGCCCGGCATCCCGAGTGCTATCACGATATCGCAGCGGCGTTCCTCGATCAGTTTCTTGCAGGCAACGGGAAGATCCTTGATCCCCGGCACCGTTGACCGCTCAATCGCCACGCTCGCATGCTTTTTGAGCTCGTCTATGGCGATCGCTCCCATGTTGACGCGTGCAAAGGTTGTATCGGCTACGCCAATCCTCATCCCAGCACCTCGCAGGCAGCAGCCACGCCATCGCCCTGCACCTTAAACCCGCATTTCTTCAGCGCGTGTTGCGTTGCGGCAAGCGTTGCAAGAATTTCCGGTGCGCTGACTGCACCCATGTTCCCGATACGGAAGATCTTACCTTTCAGGTGGTCCTGTCCTCCGGCAATCACGATGCCCATCTTTTTGACAACCGCCCTCATCTCGTCATCCTTGACGCCCGCGGGATACTCAACCGCAGTAACGGTTGAGGAGTAACCGTGCTTTACATCGATCTTCGGGAACAGGGAGAGTCCCCACGCCTTTGCTGCGCTCTGGACTGCCTGCGATAGTTTCTGGTGGCGGGCAATCCGGGTTGCGAGACCTTCCTCTTCGATGATGAGGCAGGCTTCGCGAAGTGCTAAAAAGAGCGGGACGGCCGGGGTATAGGGAGTTTCCATCGGTGTTCCAGCGGCACTCTTTTTGTACGCGGCAAGGTCGAGGTAATACGGGGGGTTCTTACTGAGCCGTTCCCATGCCCGGCTGCTCACCGATACCATCGCAAGACCGGCAGGAGCGGCAAGGCACTTCTGCGAGCCGGTGATCGCAATATCGACCCCCCACTTGTCGGCTTCAACCGTATCGCCGCCAATGGAGGTGATGCCGTCCATAATAAACAGGGCATCGTGCTTCTTTGCGAGCCTGCCAACTTCCTGCGCCGGGTTTTTGATACCAACCGATGTCTCGTTGTGCACGAGCGTGACTACCTGGGCGCCCTGCTCCAGCCGCCCTTCCAGTGCCGCAAGGTCAAGGGGCGTTCCCCACTCGGATTTTATCTCATGGGCTTTTCCGTAGCGCTGGCTGATCTTCAGCATCCGCTCGCCGAACTTCCCGTTAACAAGACAGGCGATCTCCTTGTCTTTTCCAACATTGGAAATCGCGGCTTCCATGCCGGCTGTGCCGGACCCGCTGATTATCATGAGATCGTTTGTCGTTCCAAAGGCGGTTTTAAGGACCCGCACACAATCGGCATACGCGGCACCGAACTCGGCGCTGCGGTGGTTCATTGCCTGACGCATCATTGCATACCTGACCCGTTCCGGCATAGGGACCGGGCCGGGAATCATCAGGAGAAGTTCTTTTTCCATGGGGATCTGCTCATAGTATATCTATATAGGCACAATATATGTTTGGATGGCTAGTATGGCAGACGTAGCGATTATTTCGGGATCCGCATCAGACTCGGCAATTACGGACAAGGTTAAAAAAGTCCTTGATGAGAACAAAGTATCGTATGACGACCAGATCATATCCGCTCACCGCGACCCGGACAAACTGGATGCATACATCAAGACCAGCAATGCGAAAATTTTCATTGCGATTGCCGGCCTTTCCGCTGCGCTTCCCGGTGTTATCGCATCAAAGTCCGACAAGCCGGTGATCGGTGTCCCGGTGAGCGGGACGTTAAACGGGATGGATGCACTCCTTTCGATTGCCCAGATGCCAAAAGGTGTTCCGGTTGCGTGCGTTGGTGTGGACAATGGCGATAATGCGGCGTGGCTGGCCGTCAGGATCCTGAAATTAACGAGAATGTGATTCTCGCAATCCTTTTTTTTATTCGATTAATTTGAAAAAAATATTTGCACTTAATGACAGTTCCCTGATCCGGATTTCCTTCCGTGTGGGCAGATGTACAGGCACAGGCCGCAGACTGCCACACCGAAATAATCCACATCGAGGGTGTGGACAAGCGATAGGATTTGTTCGTCAATATTGTCTGACATCGTTTTGTACCTGAGGTCTGTGGGATAATTTCAGGATAGTGGTCGATCTTAAGGATTCTCCATAACAAAGAACATGTACCCGTAATACCGCTTGTACTTCCGGTACATCTCCGCTTCGTGATCCAATGAATCAAGGATAGCGGCACAGGAAGGATCTGATCCGTGGGTCTTTCTCAAATCTGCAATCCGGGCCAGCATCGGGACATAGTAGTTATCCCACCACCCGATTTCCGGCAACCGGTACGTTCTGATGAGATTGAGTCCTGCGTTCTTCACCTGCTCCCTGAGCTGATCCTCTGTTTTGGGAATGTACCCCTCCGTCTCCCACCACTCGACCAGTTCCCGGGGAGGATTGGGTTCAAACCATGCCGCATCGGAGACCACCATGTAACCGCCATTCTTCAAGAGAGGTTTCCATGCCGCCAGTCCCTGCTCAAAACCCATGATGAAAATGGCTCCTTCAGACCAGATGAGATCGAACTGTCCCGGATCAAATGGGAGAGAATCCATCGAAGCGCATACGGTTTTGATTCGTCCCGCATGACCGTCCTCATTAGCTTTTTTGCTGACCGCATCGAGAAACGGCTGGTGATTGTCCACTGCCGTGATGGTACCGGGGGTGAGCCGGGCAAGGTCCCTGGTCTGCGTGCCGCTCCCGCATCCTATGTCAAGAACGGATGCCCCGGGGGGCAGGGGTGGAAGATATGAAAAGACCTTCCTTGTCGCGCCCGGGCAGCCGGGTCCCTGGCGGGGAAGGTACTCGAAGATCTGGTAAAAAAATGCATCCAAAGTCATGATATCCCAAAGGTTGGGAGACGGGGATTTGAGTGCTTTGTGGTCAGCGGATCGTCCAGTGGTGTATACGATCATGACACAAAAGAGTGTTCCGGGTGCCGGGCAACGAAAGGAAAAAATTCCGGACTTTCGTATGGCAAAGGTGTTGGCATTATCTATATCGCTGTCCAATCCTTGAACTATGCCCGACCTGCACGAGCCCGTTGTCACGCTTGAAGGGGTGAAGATCCTGGCATTCCACATCACGTCTCTTGACCTTGAAGTGAAGCTTCGGGTGCAAAATCCCAATTCCATCAGTGCAACCCTCCGAGAACTCCCCTTCACCATTTTTTTCCGGGCCGGGGCTCATCCTTTAGAGATCGCTTCGGGTAACACCGGCAGGCTGGAGATAGACGCCTATAAAAGTTGTGATATCACGGTTCCGGTGACTACGTACAACCTTGTGCTCATCGAGGCGCTCGCAACACTGGTTGAAAAAGGTGGCGTGCAGCTGGAGATCAAGGGGAACGCGGTGATCGATCACATCATTGCTGGATGGACCCTGCCGTTTACAAAGACCGTGGATATTACGGAACATGAGGTTATTGATCTGGTTTTAGGGAAAAACTCGGGGAAACAGAGTAAATAGTGGTCCGTTCTGGAATGATTTTGTGATTATTGGCTGTTACACGATCTATGACTGCTGTGTGAATGATCGAGACTCCCGCATCGCGGTAAGTGCCCGGACCTGATGTGCGAGCGGTTTACCCGGTTCAAGGATCCCGATACGAGCGAAGAAGTGCAGGTCGCAAGCCTCAAAGTGATGGAACAGGAACTCCGGGCAAAGAAATAGCCGGCCGATAACGGACAGACTTATAGGAAGGACGGTCATAGGTTCTTATCATGCCACTCCTGAAAGACCCGGTTGTCACTCTTGATGATGTCAGGGTCCGGGCGCTCTCGCTTTCATCCCTTAACCTTGAAGTGACCATCCGCGTGGAGAACCCTAACTCTCTTGGGATAACCCTGCGACAACTGCCGTTTACCGTGATGTGCAGTTCCGGCAACCGCGAACAGGAGATCGCCCGAGGGAATACCGGTCGGGTGAGGATTGCTGCCCGGGGCAGCACGGTGCTCCGCATCCCTACCACGTCGCAGAACACCGCCATCATCGGGGCACTTGCGACATTTTTTACCCGGGGCGGCGTGCAGGTTACAATTCAGGGAACAGCCACTATCGATGCAGTCCTGTTCGGCTGGTCGATTCCGTTTAAAAAAACCCTGCCGGTGACGATGGAGCAGGTTGCAGACGCCGTTGCCGGGAAGGACACGGTGAAATAAGTGGACTGTTCCCACTCATGGATCTTCCGGGCATGTTCCCCATAGAGCGCCAACCAGAACTGCTCGTCCCAGTCGAGCTTATGCCGGGCCTTAGCCATCTGCACCTCGCGGTCCATCCGAATTTGGCTTTTTCATGCTTTTACTTTTTTCATGCAGTTATCACACCGTAATGCATGATTTTATCTATTTTCGTGCACTTTAATGAATTAAGGATACCGTATGGCAGTAACTGATGCACTGATCACCCAGCGACACGAGATCGAGAACAGGCTCAAAGAGCGGTATATTGAGCGGGATGCAACGATCGGGGGGAAATCGGCCAACCTGATACGGGTTATCTCAGGGCCGCGA
>JAURZP010000202.1 GCA_030653335.1 Methanoregula sp.
AAACGAGACATCCTTTGAGCGATCAGGAACTCTTCAGAGAAGAAGCCCGGTGGAACGGCGCCTTCACTAAAATTGACAATCGCATCACGGAGCGTGAGGTAATTTTCCTGCGGTTCGCCGATGGTGTATTGCTTGCCGGGATTGCGGACGCGGATGGCGATGTTGATTCTGATGATGGCGGGGGCATATAATGGGGATCCTTCAATACATCTGATAATTGCACTTTTTTATCCATTGTTCCAGGCAGGAGCATCACGGGAGAGAAGCTTCTCAATATCTAAAATGGGCGTTTCTCTGATAAGAAGAGATTTTACCCCCTTCTTCACTGCGTGGGTATGCATCCCCTGATCATCTGTAAAGAGTGGAATATTGTGCAGAAAAGCCAGTGATATAAAGTATGCATCGAACCCGGAACACCCTTGGGTTGTTGCAAGAGCCCAGGCAGCAGTAAAAAGTTCTTCTTCACCAGAAAGTGTGCAGGAAGAAAAAAGCCTTGCTGCAATGATCTGTGAGGTTTTCATATCAGTAAGTCGGCGGGTAACTGCTGCCACTTCAACAATACATACTTTTGGAATACAGATCTCAACAGGTAATATTTCGGCTAATTTAAGGATATATTCACATTTCTTATGAGTACCCGAGTTCCCGTTCAAGAACAGGGGAGGGAATCGAGGGGCTTGGCTGTAATAGTCCTTTAATAATAACGGATGAATCAAGGACGCATTTAGTCATAGTACTTTTTAGTCCTCATCTCATTGAATACTGCATCAATATCAGATGAGGCCGTAATACTCCCTAATTCCTGCATTAAACTGTAGAGTCCTTTTTCGAACCTGATGGTAACAATATCGCCATCTTTGAAGGGAATGGGATCAAGAGGATGTAAAGTATTCCCTTCAATTCTTGCCCTGATCATCATTTCATCACCTTTAATGTAATATTTGTATGTTCACGTATGAATAAGTTCTCTCGATACGCAATAGAACTCTGTTGTTGAGGGCATCTGGCGAGAACTGGGATAGACAATCGGTGATGCATAGAGCCCGAGCTGGATAATAAACGGAAGAGTATACTGGAAATCCCGGTACTTGATGTTGAGCGCTGACAGCCAGAGCCCGATCGCTAACGAGGTCGCGAGGGCGAGCAGGATGAAGAGCGGGAGGAGAACAATCGCGATGGTTGGTACAAACCCATAGTATGCCATCATGAGGATGAGGATGATGAACGCGATGAAAAAATCCACCAGCGGTGAGAGGATCCCGGAAATCGGCATAACGAGCCGCGGGAAATAAACTTTCGTCATGATCCCGGCATTATACAACACACTCATTACCCCCTTACGAAAACAAATCACGATGTTTTACCGAGCACCGTATCCCGAAAGGTTTCCAGTGGCATCGTTACCGGTTTGAAAAAGCCAACTTCTCCAAAACTCCGGGGAATCCGGTACTTGATCAGGTTCTTATCAGAGGTCAGAAAATAATCCGAATGATACGCCATCGCGTAAGCAAGATGCGTACGATCCGTAGGTTCCCGGATCATCCGGGTATCAATCTCAACTTCCCCCATCTGGTAGCACAGGACCCGTACATGCTCATTAGGAAAAAGAACCGTAATATTCCAGTCATCAAGCAGCTGATTTAAGGCAGTGATATACCTGATAGCATCAAGCCCCTCATGCATCTGTGTAAAAGCTTCACCAAGAACCGATATCGAAGTCTGGATCTTATACCCAGCATTGTTCGCATGCTCAAGAATTGTTCCAAGCCGGTCATGTTCAATGCAGTGAAAGAATACAGGGGTATCAAGAAAAATAGAGGGATTCATGGCATGATCGATTTAAGGCGCTTCAATCCATCCAGATGTTCTTCCTCACTGACAGCAAATGAGATCTTGCCTCTGGTAACTCCACCGCCATAAGGAAGCAACCCCCTTGCATAGGGTTTCCCGATTACATCTTCAGGATTGAATTTCTTTTTAGCCATTTTTCTCCCGCTCCATTGATATTAGAACATAGACGAATAACAAGATAATCTTTTTTATCGTTACCCCTCACGTAGGGTGTGATATTTTTCCTGCGGTCCGCCAATAGTGTATTTCTTCCCCAACCCACGGACGCGGATAGCAATATCATCGGACATGCATATCACCAAACAATAGTCGTATCATCCCAAATCACATCCGCAAAATACTGCTACATCCTCTTGAAGTAGAACATACCTCCGACAAGATGAACGACAACAACTGATTCGTCAAATCAAGTTCTTTATGGGTTCTGGTGATAATATCCCGGTATCCATCGGTTTTTAATTTTCTCACAAGTGCTGAGCCTAAAAGTCCTGTATGCCCTGCAATAAAAATTCTGGCGTCTTTATGCATTTCAATACACTTCCAGATAAATAGTGCAGGATGATCTGAATATTTCTATTTTTTTCATTTCGGAACCTTTTTCCAGTCACTCATGAATTTCTCCAACCCGGCATCCGTCAAAGGATGGGAAAACATCTTCTCGATCACATTGTAAGGGATAGTAGCGACATGTGCACCGACTTTTGCCGCTTCAATCACATGCAGTGGATGCCTCACACTCGCAACAATTATCTCTGTCTTAAAATGGTAGATAGTAAAAATTGAAACCATATCCCGGACAATCTGCATCCCCTCCTGACCGATATCATCCAGCCGCCCGATAAACGGGCTCACATAGGTTGCCCCTGCTTTTGCCGCCAGGATTGCCTGGTTAACAGAGAACACAAGAGTCACATTCGTCTTGATATTTTTGGCATTGAGAATTTTGACCGCTTTTAATCCTTCGGGGGTCATCGGAATCTTAATGACAACGTTGGGTGACCATGCTGACATTTTGATGGCTTCTTGTATCATCTCATCGGATTGAAGACTGATCACTTCCAGGCTTATCGGACCGTCGATGATACTGATGATCTCCCGGACCACCTCATCAAAACCCCTCTTTTCTTTTGCAACCAGCGAGGGATTTGTCGTAACCCCGTCAATCACACCCCAGTCATTTGCCTTTCTGATTTCATCGATATTAGCGGTATCAATAAAGATCTTCATTTCTTCCTCCTCACAATCTCTCTGTCAGATGTAACAATATTTTTGGTAGTCAATCCAAATTTTTCCAGTAATTCATCATATTCGCCCGACTCCCCGAACGTGTGATATTGTTCCTGAGCTCCCCCAATCACATACTTTTTCCCCAACCCCAGAACCCGGATAGCAATATCCTCACCCATAAAAATCACACCACATCCGCAAAGTACTGCTCCATTCTCTTGAAGTAGAACAATCCCCCGACAAGCAGCACAACAACTACCCCGACAGAAACCAGCATCATCGCCTCAGGGGGTTTAGCACCAAGAAGCGCCCAGCGGAAACCTTCGATCACACCCGCCATCGGGTTGAGCCCGTAGAATATACGGTATTGTTCGGGGATCATCGAACTGGGATAGACAATCGGCGATGCATAAAGCCCGAGCTGGATGATGAACGGGAGAGTGTATTGGAAATCCCGGTACTTGATGTTGAGCGCTGACAGCCAGAGCCCGATCGCAAGCGAGGTGGCGAGTGCGAGCAGGATGAAGAGCGGGAGGAGAACGATCGCGATGGTGGGTACAAACCCATAGTATGCCATCATGAGGATGAGGATGATAAACGCGATGAAAAAATCCACCAGCGGCGAGAGAATCCCGGAGATCGGCATCACAAGCCGAGGGAAATAAACTTTCGTCATGATACCCGCATTGCTCACCATGCTTGTTGTCGAACGGGTGAGCCCTTCGGAAAAGAGCGTCCAGGGTAGGAGTGCGGCAAAGCTGAACAGGGGGTAGGGGACGCCATCTGACGGAATCTTTGCAAACCCGCCGAAGAAGAGAGTGAAGATCACCATCATGAAGAGAGGCTGGATGATCGCCCAAAGAAATCCGAGGGCGGTCTGTTTGTACCGGATCTTCACGTCGCGGGAGACAAAACTGTAGAGCAGTTCGCGGTACTCCCAGAGTTCGCGGAAGTCTACGGGAACCCATTTCTTCGGAGGGCGGATGATGAGGGTGGGGATGGGTGTATTGCCTTGTGGGGGTTCATGTGAAGACGGAGTAAAAAAACGTCATGCTCTGTTCATCGTATTGATTTAATATTGGATATACTTTCTATTTCTTCTTCGCTGATTAATGTGCGAAAGCGTTTATGGGGGTTGTTATTAGGGGGGTTTGCGGTGTCTGAAAAAGACATGCGCCGGTGATACATATGGCATTTTCGTACCCTGCATGTACTGCGGCATCTGTTACGTGATCAATTTCCTTACGGGTGATTGAAGTACTGTGGACGGGAATCATGTTTTGCATCGATCCTCCATATGCATAATGTATCAGGACAAAACTGTTCAAGCCATGACGGGAGATTTCTGCTAGGTTAACATCCACGGTAAATAACACACCCACGAGTTTTCATGCCTTTTGTATTGTCCTGAATAAATCGTTATTTCGCTGGGTTTTCAGATAGAGTCTGAAAATCATTCATTTTGCTGTAAAAATCTCAAATATCCGATATTTGAAAAATTCTGCAGGAAAATTTGCATGTTTTGGCACTAAATTCATAGATCAAACGCGATTTTTTTTGCAAATCGAACCCTTACCATGCTTGCTTCGGGGTCATTCTTTTTAAAGGTGTCCTGTCAAAATCTGTATCAAAACTCACCAGAACAAATCCATGCTCATCTGCCGCTGTGTACTGGTATGCATCATCAAAGTCAAGTTGATACAATGCCATAGAATGAACAAGTTTTTGCAGATGTTTGGGAACAAGGGAGATTATATTGACAGATCCTTCTATACAGATATCGTTGAGGAAAACGGTAAAAATATCCGGGCGTTTCAAACGGGTGGTTATCACGCCAATCGAGTGCAGTGAAAAATCAGTAATTGCCATCTGATCTGAATGGACTGCAGATAGGAATTCTCCTACCTCATCAGATTTTTCCTGATCGAGGAGCCGTTCCAGCCAGATATTTGTATCGACAAGATACATGAGTTAATCGCCACGCCATTCAAGAGCTTTTTTCTGAAGATCCAGTGAAGTGTATTCTTTTTTTACGTCACGCAATGCTCCAGCCCAGTCCTGACGCAGGGTAACCCTCCGTTTCGGCATTTTTCGCTCTAAAAGAAATTCTATAAAATTAATTGCCTGTATCCGCAAATCTGGTGACAGGTTTTTTGCCATTTCTTCGATTTCAGACATGAGACAAATACACCCTCAGTTTGTATCTGTGCCAGTCCATAAAATGATTTCGTCAAAGCGGGACACTCTGTGCCCGGAGGTGGTGATATTGGACCAGTAAGAGCAAATCTTTTTTTGGCGATCAAAAATGACGACAAATGTCAGATCGGTCGGAAATCTGTTCAGCTAAAGTCATTAACTTCCTCCGTTAAAGATTTTTTCTCTTCGATTAATGCAATGTACTCGTTGACCAATCGTTCACTCATATCAAGCGTTAGTGAGATCTCACGCGGAGCCATACTACCATAGAGCATTTTGACCCGTTTGAATGCTTTAATATAACGATCACACGCCTCTTCGGTATGACACGTCTTTCGTGCGATATCAGGAGTCTGGACATTTTGAAGGAATAAAGTGACGATCACTTTTTTGTGAGTCAGTGATGGCCCGATATCATGAATCGTCCCACGATACGGTAGTATCACAGCATTTTCATCCTGATATTCCCGGATATCCTTTCCGATAGTACCTGCACTAACACCCAGAAGTTCAGACACATCGGATTGAGATGACACTCCCTTCTGTGAGAAGGCTTCGTTGAGAATTCTTGCCACTTTGAATCGTCTCACTTCTTTGTGGGAACATCCATTTGCTCTCAAAGTTCTGTCATCATCATGAGTCACAGAAAGCACAACCGGTACGACTCTCATCTTTGCGAGAGTTTTAGCTGGGCCTGGCTTCTCATCCTTGTCGACAGCAAACCAAAGTGTCTGTCCCACTTCAAGATTCCAGGGATCCCGGGTATATTGCCTGAACAAGTGGATCATATCCTTTGCAAGCATCTCCTGAACTCTCTCTCCACCAAGGAATTTGTACTCATCAGTGAGAAGATGTTTGATCGCGGATTCGATTCCCTTTCCGGCTGTTGGAGCAGTCATCTTGGCACCCCCAGACCCCTTTTTTTCGTGTCGAACTCGGTCGGAAGGGGGTTGAGTATTTGGGTGATCCGGTCTTTCCCGATCTCTTTGTATGTTTCATACAATACAAGATATTCAGAGACGACTTTCTCAGATTGACTTGTCAGTTCCCGGATCTGGGATGGGTTGTAATTATTCTGTGAGAGCAAAATGACTTTTGAGAATCCGGAGATGTATCGCTTGATCGAATCGCCCGTGTGGCGTGTCCGCTGTTCGATCTCAGTATATTCGTACCCCTTGAGATACAACTCGATAATCTTTGTCTTATGAGATACGGTGGGCCCTATGTCCTGAATTGAACCACGGGTGGGGATCTCTATCTCTTGTTCTCGTAACTCTTTCATATCCCGCTGAATAGTCCGGGTACTTGTGGTGAGAAGTAGTGCGAGATCTTCCTGAACGAGGAGACCCTTTTGTTCATATGCCTCATTTGCCAGCCGTTGTAGTTTGTGTTTTCGTAATCCGCTGATCCCTTGCGAGCGGAGAATGTCTGCATCGTCAGGTTGTGATGTGGTGAGTTTTACGGGAACCAGTCGGAGTCGATCCAAGGGTTTTCCTGGAGGCTCATCACTGCTGACTGCATGATATATGATCTGGTTGTCGTTCCTGAGGTTGCCATAGTTGTCTTCAAGAAATTCATGCATGAGCTGGACCAGAGAACGACATGTAGCCCGGGGAAATCCATATTCATCCTCCAATTCATTAAACAATTGTTGTTCGTTTGTCTTTTTCCAAACGTTCGTCAGTGATTTGGTATCTTCACCTGCTGCTGGCATGTCGAACTCCCATATCCCGTGGAATCCGGGAAAAGTTAAATGGGTCGACATTTGTCGGTGATGTAAATGGTTAAGAAATCGGTCATGCTCGATGCAATAAAAGAATACAGGTGTATCAAGAAAAATAGAGGAATTCATGGATGAATCAATATAAGACGTTTCTTCTTTTCAAGATGATCTTCTTCGATGACGGCGATATCCAGTTGTAAATAATGTCGACATTCCCCGCCCCATTCCGTCCAACAATCCCCACAACCTCACCCTTTCTCCATTGGGTTGGCACAGGTTCCGGGGGAACTCTTATCGATCGGGATTGTCGGGTTTTTTAAGTTCATCCTTTCCTTACCCATCGTACATACTGTTCTATTCCTTCATGAACGGTAATTTTCGGCAACCAGCCAAGAGACTCACGGGCTTTTCTGTTGTCTGCGAGAGTATCCCGTGTATCCCCTTTTTGCTCGGATGAGGGAACAATCTTTGCAACCTTCTGGCATTGTTGTTCCATCTCGCGTATCAGATCATTAACCGTGATCCGGCTTCCCCCGCCAATATTGTATACGTCCCCGGAACTTCCGTTTTGGGCAGCGAGGAGATTTGCCTCGATCACATCAGCGACAAATGTAAAATCCCGGGTCTGCATCCCATCGCCATACAACGTAAGGGCATCACCATGAGTGATCGCCTTTACAAATTTGTTGATCGCCATATCCGGTCTCTGTCGCGGACCATAGACGGTAAAATACCGGAGCGATACCGTTGGAACACCATAGTTTTTCCAGTAGAGGTAACAGAGATGCTCTGCGGCAAGCTTGGAAACCCCGTATGGTGATACCGGTTGCGGTTTCATATCCTCCCGCATTGGTAAGGGTGCATCACCATACACGGAAGATGAAGAGGCATACACAAATTTTGTCAGAGATTTATCCTTAAACCATTCAAGGAGCCGCTGGGTTGCTTCGATATTATTCCGCGTATAAATGGAAAAACTCGATCCCCAAGATGCCCGGACACCCGCTTGTGCAGCCTCGTGAAAAATATAATCCACATCCGGAAAAGAAGCCATCTCAAGGATATCTTTCTCAATGAAAGTAAAACGCGGATTCTTCCGGGCATCGGAAATATTGGACACCTTAATTGACCGGGCGTAATAGTCGGTAAAACAATCGATTCCTGTAACCTCGTATCCATCCGCAAGAAGCCGATCCGTGATATGACTCCCAATAAACCCGGCACACCCCGTTACCAGCGCCTTCAATGTTTCATCACCGACTTTAAGTATTCTCTCAATTGTTCGCCAATCTGTTCGTCCCTCAACCCAAAATCGATAATCGTCTCGATATATCCGAGTTTATCTCCGGTATCGAACCGTTTCCCAAGATAATTATAGGCATACACGTGTTGCTTTTTTAACAGTAATTTTACCGCATCGGTCAATTGGATCTCACCACCAATACCGGGAACCACATCATGTAGACAGTCAAAAATTTCCGGGGTGAAAAGGTATCTGCCGATCGCGCCGAGATTGGAGGGGGCATCCTGAACAGATGGCTTTTCTACAATATCTTCAAGAAGATGAAGGGACTCATCAATCTTTTGTCCTTTGATAATCCCATAACTGGATATTTTTTCCTTTGGGGTTTCCTGGACGGCAATGACTGACGAATGTGTTTTATTAAACGCGTTGATGAGCTGCAATGTACAGGGAATCGTATCCTGCAAAATATCGTCGCCGAGTAAAACCGCAAACGGTTCATTTCCGATGTGTTTTTTTGCAATCTGCACTGCATCGCCAAGTCCGTGGGGTTCTTTCTGGCGGATGTAATGTATTGAACAATGCGAGTATACATCCTCAAGCAGTTTGAGTTTGTCGGCATCGTTTTTGGATTTTAAATGGGATTCGAGTTCCGGGGAATGATCAAAATAATCTTCAATTGCCCGTTTTTTGCGTCCGCTGATAATGAGAATATCATCAATGCCGGACAGCAGAGCTTC
>JAURZP010000208.1 GCA_030653335.1 Methanoregula sp.
CGCTATTTCGCCAAGCCCGACCCGACCAAAGCCGGCGTGCTGATCGCCGGGGCCGACCCGATGCGCGTCGCGCTGAAACGGCAAGAGCTGATTGCCGCCCTGATCGGCCCCGAAGGCGAAGGCGAGATGCGGCCACCCTATTGCAGCGATGATGTTTGTCACTGGGGTCTCCATAACCAACTACCATGTATTAGAAAGGAGATTGTCCGTAAAATATTACGGATCAAGCTTTGAAACTGAAACTATCACAAAATTGGCAATGAGGCCGCAATCACTTGCCAAACTTGGAAAGAAGAACTTGGCGATCCGCACGAATTTTCTTGGATAGCTCGTTGGCGATGCACTTTCTTTGAAGCTCATCTGCCTTCTTACCTACTTCGCCAGAATTCGCTGTCATTCCCCACTCAACAGTTGATGTCACTTGTACGGAATACCGTCCTGTTTCATCTGACGATTTATTGATGACAGCAAGCGCGTCATGCGTTCCAGTCATGCTTGGGCCAACTACTGTTCCCGCCAGCCCCAACGTAAGCCCTGTCAAAAATCCCGCTCCAAAGCCAGAACCTTTCCATCCGCCGGTAATAGTCATCCTCATCACAGCGTCTACAGCATCCCCATCCCTATAAGGGTAGACCAGGGAATCGAAAAGTCGCATTTCATTCCATTCTTTGAGAACTGCTGGCCCATAATAGGCTGATCCTGGCGTGTCAGCTAATATGACCCCCACTTTTAAAGGTATCGGCGATTCAAGAGTGTATTCGGGTGTTGCTGGGATTCGCTGCCAGGCGCAGCCAAACATGGTGAGAGCGATCAGAGCGAGGAACAGCTGGCGCAGTCTCTTCATGTTGATTACTCCTCTTGTAAGTGCGTTGTTGATAATAGAGCGAAGATGGCTTTAGACGAGGTGAGAATCGCGGAGGGCGGTTTCATGTCCTGTTCTTCTCCTGACGGGGAAGCGAACGACGACGGCGAACCGATCCTGAGGTGATTTCCGAAGATTACCAAGGGGAGGATTAGGGGTCAAGCGA
>JAURZP010000213.1 GCA_030653335.1 Methanoregula sp.
TTAAGTATTGCACTCGTTGCAGTTGCTCTGTTGCTCGTTCTCGTAGCGGTTATGCCAGTATCGGCATACACCGTCAGGCAGAACATCACGCAGGGCGCAACGATCTACATCGGAGAATCAGGTTTGAACCTGACATCCGCGATTAAAAACGGTGTCTATAGCGACCCTACTGGGGGTACGAGTAACTCAACCCCTGGAGATATAATTTCTCCATCAATTGGATGGTGGGCATCAGCTGCAGTTATTCGTACTACCTCACCTACACTTTCAACTGTAGTGATTGGGCAAAACGATTATACTGTATCCCCATCCGTCTTTGGTCAGGGTATTGGTAACTGGTATCTTATTAACAAGTCTACCGGTTACGCAGATACGCCCGCGATGTTCGTGGTTGCAGACCCCACACTTGCACTCGATATCTGGGACTTCGGTTCCCCGACGGCGAATGTAGGTCTTCCCGCAACTGGTAAGTCAATTGTTCAGGGAGAGTGGCTTGGTTTCAAGATTGATACCAACCAGTACAACGCACTGTCCAATGCAGCCATGAACTCTGGCGGTCGCTGGAGTCTGTTGAACTTTGCTGATCCAAACAACCCTCAATGGACCCAGAACAACACTGCTACTTATGATGGTTATATTGATATCACTGTAAAAGACGCATCCGGTACAACTCTTACTGGTCTGTTGAACGCTTCAACCAGCTCTGGTGGATATTACAACACGCTTCTTCAGCAGAACGTGTCATACCAAAGTCCGAACTGGATTTGGGGTCACGCACCATCGACCTACAACCCACAAGGCGCTATCACTGGTGCAACCGTTCAGTTCGCGAACTGGTCAACCGGTGCCACTGATCTCAACGGTCAGTTTGCATACCCGGCAGGATCCTACACCGCTTACGCAACATCCAAGCTCAACGGAATGAACGATAACTACAAGCTTGGTGGAGCAGACTACACCGGAAAGACCGTATCTGCGGTAGCTACTGTTACACTGGTTTCTGACTCAGTCAAGATTGAAGCAAACAAGGACACAGTTGTACGCAGCAAGTCCTTCTCGGTCACTGTCACTGGTAAGCCATCGACCTCTTATCACATATGGGTCAAGGGTACCAGCAGTATGGATGCTACATATGATAACCAGCCCCCGATGATTCGGCCATCACAGCTTGGTGTGAAACAGGATCCATATGAAGCAGCAGCATTTACTGGTAATGGTTTCAATACTTATGCCCCCGGTCTTGCAGGTAACTACACTTACCAGAACGGCGGTGGAGGCCTTACAAATAATATCTGGAGCAATGTTGCACATGGTAACGTACCGAGCGCTACTGACACTAGCAGAGCTAGAGTCGGAAATGGTACATACCTGTATGCTAACATCTCCTTGTCTTCCTCTGGAACACGTACTGTAGAATGGTTAACCACCAACTGGACCAAGGCACAGACGTACACCATCCGTGTTGAACAGCAGTTTGTAAACAGTGTAGCTAACACCGGAGATAATGTAGCTGGATTCGTTTATGGTGCTGGAAACTACAAGAGCGATGAAGTCAATGTAAAGGTCGAGAAAGGCACAGTCACAATCGTGGCAGCCGGCTCCCAGAGCTACTACCTCGGCGAAGAGATCAAGTTCTCAGGTACCAACACCGAAACGCAAACTACCTACCTGTTCATCACTGGTCCGAACCTGAAATCAGGAGGTTCATCGATCAAGAGCACGAACCCCCGTGCAGTAGCAGTTGATAACAACGACGCAGCTCAATTCCAGACGGCTTCTGTCCTCGGTGACAACACCTGGTCCTGGAAGTGGGGAACTGCAACCGTAGCACTTGATGCCGGCACGTACACCATCTACGCAGTAGCATCACCCAACAACGCTAAAGATCAGAACCTTGAAAACACAGCATTCGGAACGGTCTCTATCATCATCAAGAAGCCGTTCGTCTCTGCCACAGCATCCCAGTCCACTGTCGCACAGGGTGACAAGATCCTCATCACCGGTACCGCAGAAGGTCAACCCACTCTGGGTGTCATGATCTGGGTCCTCGGTAAGAACTACCCGACCGCTATTACAGATGTCAAGACACAATCTGTGAATGCCGACGGTTCGTTCAAATACGAGATCAGTGGGACATCCACCAAGAATCTCTACCCCGGCCAGTACTTCGTCGTCGTTCAGCACCCGATGCAGAACAACGTGTTCGATGTCAAGGCTGTGACCGAGGGAGCTAATGTCGTAGTCAAAAACATGCAGCTGAACGTTGCAGGCCAGACCGCAGGAACAAATGTCTTCACACTCCTCGGAGCAAGCAGTCTCCAGGGATCCGATGCAGCTGAAGCCCTTGTTCAGGGTATCAACAGCCCCAACGTTGATGATACCTACACCAAGCTCCAGTTCCTCGTCGAGGTACCAGTCATCACGATTGCACCGGTTGGCGACAAGCACGTTGGTGACAAGTTCACCATCTCTGCAACAACCAACCTCGCAGTAGATGACGAAGTCCTCGTTCAGGTCTACTCATCATCATTCAAGCCGACTCAGAAGAGCCAGAGCGGCGAGTTCAGCGGAGCAACCGGTACCGTCAAGGTCAAAAAGGGTACCAGCGGCATGAACACAATCACGTTCGATGTTGACTCATCAACATTCAAGCCGGACGAGTACATTGTTACTGAATCAGCAATTCTTCAGGTAGCAACCGGCACTGCACTCTTCAATGTTCTTGAAGGCGCAGCACCCGTTGTAACAACCAAAGCACCTGTTGTAGTAACAACCGTTGCACCCGTTGTAACAACTGTAGCACCCGTTGTAACAACTGCAGTCCCAACAACCACACCCAAGCCGGCCCCCGGCTACGGTGCATTGATCGCATTGATTGGTCTTGGCGCAGTTGCGTTCATCGTTGTGCGCAGGCACTAAAATCCAAAAATCTTTTTTTTATTTGCAGTTTTCTGGTGATAAGCCGGATTGGCTTTTCGGTTTGGCGGATGAAAATATTCTGGTGTATTTGCATGCCGGGACTGATCTTGCCGATCGGTATTTCCGGATGGTCTTCCGATCATATTCGATCTGTTTGGATAGGGCACTGAGGTTGACCCTTCCGGTTGTGATCTCTTGTTCTTGTGCAAGTTCATGTAGCATCAGGTATTCCTCCTTGTCTGTCATAGGCAAAACTTCAGATACCTGAACCTGAGTGCAACACTGGGGAATTTATTCCGCCGCGAGTGGGGAAATTAGAACCGCCGTTGACATCCGGTCACCCGCATACCTAATGACAGTATATCTGCCTTTTTCATAGGACCCCCCTATCATTCCTGATCCTGCCTGCATCGTACAAAGAGCTTCATCAGGTCATTTAAGTCTAACACGAGGCACTGGTCATTCTTTGGAGGACGCCGGGAGAATGACCGGGCAACCACACAAAAAAATTCTTCTCGCTGGTCATTATGCCAGGACACTCCTGCCGCCTTTGACATGAGATCCGCAAATACCCGTTCTCCATTCACATCATCCTGCCATTTGCACTCACAAAACAGGATCTTCTGTTCATCCTCCCGCAGCGCAACAATATCGATCTCTTCTCCCTTATGCCACCAGCTCCCGATTCGGGTAAACACAAAGGGAAGGCATGAATGCTGGTTATACAACTCAAAAAGATCCATTACCATCGCTTCAAAATGCTTTCCCACATATCCGGAAAACTGCGGCTTGACATACTGCTCCATGAGGATATCAGTATTCCCGCGTTCAAGTGTGTCACTGTAAGGATTGATGAACCGGAACCAGAAATCAAAGAGGTTGTCCGAGATATAATAGAGACCTTTCCGGCTCTTTGTGCTTTCCGTAACCGGGATACTTCTGTGTACAAGGTGGAGATCGATTAAGACGGAAAGGTACTTATTCACCACGCTTTTAGATAACCCGGTATCGTTACAAATGAGACCAATACGGTGGTTTCCCTGTGCAAGAGAGAAGAGGATGGAGAAATAATATCGAGGCTCAAAGAGCTCTGACCGTAGCACAAACTCGACATCCCGGAACAGGAATGAGTCCTCCCTCATCACCTGACGTGCAATATTAGTCATGATATCCTTTGAGGGATCGGCAGCCATGATGTAGGCAGGTGTACCGCCAAATACTGCATAGAACTCTACTGATTTTTTTAAATCCTGCAGGTAATCAAGGACATGTATAAACCGCAGAGGTTGAAGAAGGATCTGCCCGGTCCTTCTTCCGAACAGGGGGCTCTTATATGCCATAGTGATTGACTCCATCATGGAGATGCTCGAACCTGACAAGATCAGAAAGACCCCGGTATCTTTGAGCTGGCCATCCCAGTAGCCTTGCAGCAGAGACGGGAGAGATGAATCGCCAGCTACCAGATAAGGAAATTCATCAAATGCGATCACCACCCTCTCTTCGGCATGCGAAAGCAGGTACAGAAATACACTGTCCCAGTCTGAAAAACCGTTCTTCTGGAGAAAAGGGTCTTTGAAAAAGGTGCCGAAGTCCGCAGCCAGCTTCCTTAACTGGAGACTCTTTGACTCCTCCCGTGCAAGGACACGAATCCCGTGGTGCGAACTAAGGAACTGATCTACGAGCTCACTCTTTCCAACCCTCCTTCGTCCATATAGCACAATAAATTCTGCTTTCCCGCTCTCATATCGTTCCCGCAGGTTGGCAAGCTCACGGGTGCGGTTTATGAATGTACTCATAAGTATAATACTTTAAAGTGTACTAAATAATACTTCCTGTTAGGTGAACCTACATGATAACCCCAGACGACCGGAAAAATAACTAAATAAAACAGAACACGATGGATGAAATGTATTTCTTACAACTTCCAGTAATATACCCCAGCCTTCTCCGCCGCATACCGGTCCACCATCCCCCGCACAGATATGCCAGTGGTTATCTGACGAAAAAACTTTATGAGGCTTTGTATCACGCCAGACTCATGAAAACATTTAAAAAAATTCAGGATCCGATTCTCTTTTGGTAAAGTGGTGTCAAAGACGGCTTCAAATTTTCCAGTTAGATTGACGTAAGAATCCCCAATCGCGTCGGAATATCATTCCCCGGTCCGTTACCCTATAGTACCTGATGTGCATTTTGATTTCATGTGTGTTTTCTTAACAGGATACACATGCACAACAATTCCATCCACACCGCTCCTCCCATCTCCAAACCCGGCATCGCACCTTTTAATGCCAGAGCGGTTAACGTAACTGTAACCACGATGCCTCTAACCAGTTGCATCGCCACATGTGGGGGGACAAATCAGTGAAATTCAGCGCAAACATTCTGGATATTGCAACGCGAGGCGTACTTCTCAACCGGGCAGATGCCCGCAGCATCGGTGTGCTGGATGGCGATCGTGTCCAGATAATAAACATAAAAAACGGCATATCGACAGCCGCATTGGTGCACACAACCTCAACGATCGCACGGCAGGGCACTGTTGGCATATACCGGATTACCAATGAGCGTCTCCATCTCGAAGATGGAGCAGAAGTAGAGATTCGTGAAGCAAAAAGACCCGCATCCCTTGACTTTATAAAAAAGAAGATGGATGGCATCCGGCTAAACAAAGAAGAGACCCTGACAATCATCAAGGATGTAGTGAGTGACGATCTCTCCGCTGCCGAACTCACAGCATACATCACTGCGTCCTACATCAACCCGCTCGATATGGATGAAGTGGAGCATCTCACCCGCGCGATGGTAGAGACGGGTGAACAGATCAAGTTTGCATCGCGCCCGATTGTGGATAAACATTCCATCGGTGGCGTGCCGGGCAACAAGATCTCGCTACTCGTCGTTCCCATCATTGCCGCAAGTGGTCTCAAGATACCAAAGACCAGTTCACGGGCGATCACAGGTGCCGGTGGCACAGCTGATCTCATGGAAGTCCTTGCATCCGTTGAGTTCTCTGCCGGCGAAGTCCAGCAGATGACTGAAAAAGTGGGTGGAGCAATAGTCTGGGGCGGTGCCACAAATATCGCACCTGCCGATGATCGCATCATCATCCAGGAATACCCGTTCAAGATTGATGCCAGAGGACAGATGCTTGCCAGTGTCATGGCAAAAAAATTTGCTGTGGGTGCAAATCTCGTGGTAATCGATATTCCTGTAGGTCTGCATACCAAAGTTGCGACCATGGCAGAAGGAAGAAAACTTGCACGGGAATTTATCGAACTGGGTGAACGGCTTGGCATGAAGGTTGAATGTGCTCTCACCTATGGAGACATTCCTGTAGGTCACAGTATCGGCCCAAAACTTGAGGTAAAAGAAGCCTTGCGGGTGCTTGAGGGAGCAACAGAACCCAACTCATTCATCCAGAAGAGCATCTCGCTTGCAGGTATCGCGTTTGAAATGTCGGGAAAAGCTGCACGGGGAACCGGAGCAGCAATGGCACAGGAGATCCTCACAAAAGGAAAAGCGCTGGAAAAATTCCGCCAGATTATTGAGATACAAGGCGGCGATTCCACGGTCAAATCCGACGACATTATTCTTGGTGAACACCAGTACGTAGTAAAAGCTCCCGCCTCCGGATACGTAATCGAGATGAACAACCGATCCTTAATCACCCTCGCCCGCACAGCCGGAGCCCCGCAGGATGCAGGTGCCGGTATTCTCCTGCACGCAAAAAAGGGCAAACTCGTCAAAGCCGGTGAACCGCTCTTTACCCTGTATGCTGAACGGAACTGGCGGCTCCAGAATGCTATTGAAGAAGGCAGGCGCCTGATGCCGGTGCTTGTCGAAGGCATGCTTCTTGACCGTGTACCCTCAATTTCAGAGATATAGACCGATTGGCTGATATATGAGCAGGTAGCGATAATTTATCATGTATAGTCAAAGGCATCGTTTCCTTTTTGCTCTGCTGTGCGTGCTCCTTCTCTGCAGCTCTGTTCAGGCAACGAACCTGCTGATATCTGTGCAGGATAATATTGATAACTCCTCGATACCTTATGCTACGGTATTTCTCAACGGGGGCAACATTGCCCGGACAAGTACCCTCGGTCAGGTGTATCTCACTCATTCCGGATTGAATGACTTAAAAATCATGGTCTCAATGACCGGTTATGATGACTGGGTAAAAACGGTGAGCAGAAATGAAACGGTTCTTCTTGTCAACATGAGCAGGAAAACCCTCTCACTCAAAGTGAGTCTTTTTGACTCTGACACCCTTGTGCCGGTTTCAGGAGCCCTTGTAAATCTTTCTGCAGAAAATATGACGATGGGAAAGCAGACGGATCTCTCCGGATCTGCATTGTTTGGCGTCAGAGCTGCAACACTGTATTCTGTGGATATTGAGGCAGCTAACTACCAGCCTCGCCATACTACGATAGATATGGCTACAGAAAACCGGGATGTCCAGTACTGGATGCTCCCCGGGAACCGCTTTGCCATTGAGATCAAAGACAAGGATGGAAAGGCACTGCTTCCTGATGCAGAAGTCCGTATCGATTCAGTGCTTGTGGGAAAGACCGATGCCAAAGGAAGACTGGTTATACCGGTTACCCGCGGAAAAATCTATACCATTGAGATCAGAAAGCCCGGCTACCAGACTTACACTGAATCCAGAGTGATCAGTGATGCAGATGCCATATATTCTGTAGAGATCACAAAAGCCCCCATTGGTGCGTTCATCTTCGTTGTTGATGAAAACCGTGCAGCGATCAGTGGTGCGGATGTGTATATCAATGGCAATTTGCTCGGCAGTACCAACCAGTACGGACGCAGCACATCCCCAAGCTTGGTTTCAGGAACGTATCCTGTTGAGATCAGAAAAGCCGGGTATGTGACGGTGAGCCGCCCGATCCAGGTATCAAACGTCAATGAAGATTATATGTTCGTGATGACTTTTGAGCACGCCGTTCTCACCCTCCTTGTCAAGGACAACGAGCAGAAGATTGTTCCAAACGCCAGCATCACCATCAATGGGAATCTTCTGGGCATGACTGATGAACGCGGGCAGTTCAATACCAACCTGAATTTTAATACACCCTACAATATCACCGCCTCAAAGGATGGCTACAATCCCGCCTCTATCCAGAAACAAGTCGTTTCGGGGAATGCAACAGCAACAGCAACTCTTAACCTTGAAAAGAGTCTGGACTGGGGACTGATCACTGTAATTGCGGCAGGAGTTGTAGGCATTCTTGTGCTCTTTGCGGTAATCAGAATGATTGGTCACCAGAGGAAGCGGCGCCATGTCCCCAGAAGGAACGAAATATAATCTCTTTTTCCCAGCAGTTTTTTGCTTAAAAAATATTGCAAAGTTTTCGGAGTTCTACCCGTATCTGGCAATTGCAACTGATCCTTTCACCGATGGTACATCTACGGTCAGAGCAAAAAGTGCCCGCAGGCAAAAATCAGAATCGAATAAAAACGGACCCAGCGGGGATCGAACCCGCGTCCTTGGGTTCGAAGCCCAAGAGGATATCCTCTACCCCATGGATCCTTCTCATCTTCTTTACATCAAAAGATATTAAGTATTTTCTACCGATAAACTACTTGATGATTCTGTCTGCACCTGAAATTGAGCGCCGTCTCGACCTTGCCAGCACAGCAGGAAAACTTGTAATCACCCCGTATGGGGCAGAATGTCAGCAACCCGCGTCTTATGATCTCCGCGCTGCTGGCAATATGATACTCGAACGAGGCGCATGCACACTCGTCCCGACACTCGAATGGGTTGAACTGCCCATGGATATTGCCGGAACACTGCGGTGCAGATCCTCGATGGGAAGGCGTGGCGTTTTACTGGGCGCAGGTTTTGTAGACCCGGGTTTTCGGGGTCAGCTGACGCTCTGCCTGACCAATATGGGTGCGGATGCAATTCCAATCCAGAAGAACGACCGGATTGTACAGATGGTCCTTCATGAAGTGCGGGAAGGAACCCGGTTGTATGCGGGGCGTTACCAGGATAGCAAGGGTGTTGTTGAGGCGAAATGAGTGTGATTCGTACCGAAAGAAAATATATTGAGATATTAAGGATATTAAAAGAGCATAGCGAGCCGGTTGGGGCAAAACGACTTTCAGAACTCATGGCCGACCGGGGTTTTGTCTTAAGTGACCGGGCAGTCCAGTATTATCTCAGCTATCTCGACACCATGGGGTTTACTGAGAAGGTAGGAAACCTTGGAAGATTATTGACCTCTCTTGGCCGGGATGAGACAGATAATGCTCTTGTCGATGACCGGATTGGGTTTGTCATATCCAAACTCGAGCGGCTTGCGTACCGGAGCACGTTTGATCCTATAACCGGCACCGGAGATGTGGCATATAATCTCTCTATTGCGCCCGCTGAGTCTCTTGAAAAGGTCACCATAGCATTCGATGAAGTGGTAAAATCCGGCTGTGGATTTTTCAACTCCTACCGGATTATTGATCGCGATCCCCGGATTCCTCATGGATCGGTAGGTTTCATGACCATCTGCAGTATTTCCATGGACGGAGTATTCCAGAGAAATGGAATTCCGGTCAAGATGGCATTTGGCGGAACGCTGGAGATCGAACAGGGCACCCCCAGACGCTTTAAGGATCTGATCGGCTACCGTGGAACAACCATCGACCCGCTGGAACTCTTTATCTCATCCGGACTCACTACCATTTCCAGTTTCGCCCGAACAAAAACCGGCATTGCGCTTGCAAACGTGCGCGAAGTTCCCTGCGCAGCAAAATCACAAGTGGAAGAGATCATTCAAATGATGAACAAATGTGGTTTCATCTTTCCTGTTGCGCTGGGAACGCAGATCTTTAATTTACCCAACAACCCCTACCGGCTCTCGATTGTTGCCTTCAGCGGGCTGAATTATATTGGAAATACGGTTGAGCACGGCATTGAGATCAAAACAGAGATAGGAGCCGGCAATATTCAGTTCTCAAAAGTAATGGAGACCAACTGATCATTTCGATCAGATCCATGAAAGATCATCTTTTTTTGTGGTGATCTTCCGTTTTTTCTCTGAAGTCTGTGATTGTCCGGTACCATTATCAGCTTGCAATTTCTCCTCATTCTCATCCCTGATTCCCGGCGCACTCTTTTTCTGTGCGAGCCTTGTATGGATGAGTGTGGAATCACGGGCTTGTGGAACTGCTGTGCGCGCAATGCTCTTTCCCCCAAAAATCTCATCCTTTGCCCGGTAACTGGGATCTTTCATACTGACTTTCATCTCCCCTGAGTCGGCTTCGGGTGCATCTGCAACTGGTTCTGGTGAAATGGATCTGTCTACCCGCACCACGGGTTCTTGTATGACCGGTTCTTCCGTATCGAAGCGCTGATCCTCAATGGGTTGGGTTTTTCGTTTTCCAATGATGACTGTTCGTTGCTCTGCTGGTTTTTCTACTGGGGGAACAGGACGGGGTTGCACCTGCACACGGGTGTCTGGTAAATCTTTGGTTGAATCCTGGTAGATGACGGGACGTCTGGGAATAGTCACTGGTTTTTTCAGAATATCGGGAGTTGTCTGCTGTGTTCGGCCGGAGATGGCACTCATCCGCTGCCTCTGCAAATCTTTTTCTATTCTCTGGCGCTCTGTATCTTTCAATCGTATCTGGCTGTCATTGAGAGGGACTTCTCTCTTGCGCGCCGGTTCCTGCACCCGGGTACCTGATGCCTGTGCATCGTGTTGTAATGCCGTGTGCGGTTTGGTATGGCGTACCGGGGATGTATGAACTGGTTTTGAGTCGTGTTCCTGCCGTTCGACTACCCGGTGTTGTGGTTCTTTTCCTCTCAACTCAGGATGCGGTGCGGCTTTCTCCGGTATACCTGCTGTCGTTTTTTTCCCTGCTGATGGCGGATAATCTGCGCCCGGCAACTCTTTTTTTATGGCTCCGGATACTCCGGCAGGAAGACTCTCTGGTGTGTGCGGACGAGCAACCGGAGAACGCGCATTGTAATCCCTTTCCGTGGGTTCCTTTACCGGAAGAGCAATCCTCTCATCCCGGGCTTGTCTCTCCCTCTGTCTTTGAGAGGTGGCTTCTGTGCCCGTTGGTTTCCTAAAATCCTTTGACACGGTGATGGTTTCCAAAGAGATGGATTCGATCTCACTAACGGGCTCTTTCTGATATCCTGTTCTTCCCTGTGCACGGATCATACGGATCTCATCGATACGGGGAATGTTCTCAAGACCAGAGAGCATGATGATGATTGCAACATTTTGTGTATTCATCACCGGGTAATCCCCGGATCTAGTTTCGAGTCCGGCAATACTGCGATCGATCCATTTGCGGACAGTCATGAACCCTTTTAAGGAGAGTTCATGAGATGGCCCTGCAATGAGGATGAGTGCCTTGTGGGCGCTGGTCATGTCGCACGGGGTTGAGATCTCGTGATATATTGCCTGCTTTGCGAGTTCAACGAGACGCGAGGCTCTTTTATTGTGGTCGCCTGCAGAGATACCCGCAGGTCGCAGCCATGAAAGGAAACCCATTGGATCGCGGGGCAGGTGTTCAACCGCATAACCGATGGTGATAAAGCCCATCCCTTTCATTGTATTGAGAACCTCACCGGAATCCAGCACCACTTCTGCGAGTTCAAGACCCCCGTCCGCCTTGAACTCCCCTGCCCGCAGGATAAGACTGATCCTCTTGACAATCGCATCGTTTAACAGGAGATAGGTTGCAAGCGTTGGAGACAGTGCCGGCTGCTCTTTTACAATGCCCATCTTTTCTGCAAAACTCTTCTCTTTTTTTGCCAGAGTGGATTTCTGCGATCGTATCTTTTTAAACCACGTCTCATTATCGAAGAGGATGATGCCATCGAGCAGGGATGAAAGCATATCGATATCATCGGCAGCTTTTCCGGACTTACGCTCACCTTCGGCAAGGCAGGGAAGCGTGACGAGGCCAAATATTGGTTCTACAACGGAGTTTCTGAGAGCTGCAATGATATGGGGAGCCACATCCACCATGCTTCCGCCAAGCCCCAAGCAGATGAAGATCGCATCGGTCTCTCCGTGATCAACGTTCTGGACTCTGGATATAACCTCGCCTATATCGATCGTTGCAGTCTGGGTGCTCTCTCCCGTTTTATCTGCAGGTCCGGGATCCAGAGCAGGGAAATATATTTTGGAATTTTCCGGAAGACCTTTAAGCTGCGATAAGGTAGTCTCATCGACATCTACTGCAAACGCCTGGACACAAGCCACTTTGCTGCTGCGACGGTCTACAGCATACAGGCTGTTTGCAATCCTGCACCCTGCACCCCCAAGTCCGATTGCCAGTATTCTCATGCGCGTTCCTTAATCAAAACCGGTGTTTAGAAATTCTACTGATTATATGTACAATTGATTGTTCGAAGTTGAATATCTTATAGGATACTATCGTCATGAAAAAAAAGTTTGTTGCTCAATGAACAAAAACCTCTTGTTTTTTATGAGTACAGGTCATCATGGTTCTGGAATTTTTACATTTCCATCGGTTAAAAAAATACAAACCCGGTTATT
>JAURZP010000224.1 GCA_030653335.1 Methanoregula sp.
ATGACGGGTACTGATCAGAACGTTATCCGGCTGAAGGCATTTTTTGTCCAACAGACCTTGTACGATCATGCTCCCCATGCTGCCGTAACCGATGAAACCCGTTTTTGCGTTCATGTTTCACAAACCATTCCGGATCCTTGGTGTCACGATCAGGTAAATACCCACCACGGATTCAGCGTCACTCAAATGTTTCATATTCACACATCCTAATGGGAGAGTATACGATTTTTTTTACTCATACGCACGAAAAATATTCCGGAAAATTCCTGTACAGAATAGTAAAACCGTTCTTCACCAGCCATCCCACCCCATCCACGTACCCTTCCCCATGGAGATCCTCTCAACCCACCATTAATCACAATTTATCTCAATGTATAACGCCTCAATCACCAAAATAACCATAAATTGAGTCGCATATAATGCGTTCTGATGCACCTTATTGCGCTTTGGTGACACATTTTTTTCGATCCGCTACCTACGGACCCCTGGAAGATTTGAAACGAAAACTCACCCTGATCCTGAAAAGGCTAAAATGAACTCTTTTTGCGGTTTTCTCCCATATACCCATCCCGATGGAATCCGGGCGTTTTACAGGATTTTTCCGAAATGCCCCGTTTGACAAACCGGACGTTTTACGGGGTTTTCGGGGTTTGGGCCTTCCTTTTTTCATGACCCCCCGAACCGTATGGCGAAAGGGGAGTTTTTGGGATTATCCGGGGGTGGAGCGGCCGGCATTGATGGATGGGATGCCGGGCCGGACCAGAAATTTTTTTAAACTTATGATCTGTGAATAGTAGCATAGAAAGAAATCAGACAAAAACAAAATATGGTAATATCGGTAGGTACAATAAGGTGTCAGATCTCTCATGAGCTAAACTGCCAGCCACAGACAGGTATGTGATGAACGGGAAGAGACTGGAGAACAAATGACGGGTACGAATATTTTTGTTGAAGGCGAGGAGAGTTTTGCTAATCTCTGGCTTTTTATTGTTATCAATACAACGATCCTCGCCCTCCTGATCAATATACTGAGCCTGAATTATGGTTCCAATGATGTCGCCCCTTTCCTGCTCTATATTCCGGTAGTCATCGCCGCGTACTGGTACCCGAACCGTGGCCCGCTCTTTGCTGTGATCATCTCCCTTGCGTACATGGGAATGGTATACTATTTTACTCGTGGCGCAATAGGGGAACTGATCGCTTCTTCCGTCAAATGCTATATTCTTCTAGGCGTGTCTGTTGTTGTATCGAGTCTTGCAACCCACATGCGGAAGAATGAGGTGAAGTATCGCGGGATCTTCAACCACTCTGAAGCGGGTATTGGTCTTGTTAAGAGTTCTGATCTCTCAATTATTGAAGTGAACAAGCGATTTGCAGAGATGCTCGGGTATACGAGTGAAGAACTCACCACGATCTCATTTGCTGACCTCTGGATGGATCCCACAATAAAAGACACGTTTTTCAACCAGCTCAATGTCCATGAAAATGTTGAGAGCCTTGAGACCCGGTTCAAGTCGCGAATTGATGGTGAGCGGTGGGTGCTCATCTCTGCCGGAAAACTTGCAGACAAAGAGTTTGTCTGTACCATTGTTGATATAACGGACAGTAAAAAAGTTAAAGAGGCACTGCTCATCAAGGATCATGCCATCAGCTCATCGATCAACGCCATTGCGATCCTCGATCTTGATTTCAATATCACCTACGTAAACCAGTCGCTCCTGAGAATGATGGAGTGCGAATCGGAGCAGGAATTGTCAGGAAAGAACTCCTGCCAGTTCTTTGGTTCAGAGCAGGTTTTTGACGAGATCCGTGATAGTCTGCCGAAAAAAGGCAGCTGGTTTGGCGAAATTACCCTGATAAAATATAACAAGTCCCCCTTCTTTGTTCTCATCTGGATGAATCTGGTAAAAGATGAGACCGGAAAACCGATCTGCATCATGGCGTCGTTCATCGATATCTCCGATCGCAAGCAGATGGAAATGGAAAAGCAAAAAGCGCTTGAACAGATCGAGCAGAACATCGAACAGTTTGCCATTCTCGGCGACCATATCAGGAACCCGCTCGCAGTTATCATGGGTCTTTCGAGCCTCGCACCCGGGGAGATCTCCGATAAGATCATATTGCAGGCACGAGAGATTGACCGTATTGTCACGCAGCTGGACAGGGGCTGGATCGAATCCGAAAAAGTGCGTGATTTCATCAAGCGCTATTACATGGTAGGCACTGCCGATATGGAACCTCACAAAGAAGAGAAAAAGAAGTACCACTCCCCATAATCTCTGTGTTTTTCCAAGGTTTTGTTAAGCGATTAATTGTGCGGGTTCTTTCCTGCTTCTTTTAACCGCTCATTGAGTTTTTTTATCTGATCGCGCAATGCGATCGCCCGCTCGAAGTCAAGGCTGTCAGCTGCATCCCGCATCTGTTTTTCTATATCGATGATCACGTTCGGGATCTCATTTTTAGGTACGTGTTTGGTATCGGTCAGCTCGACTTCCTTTTCCTTAACCGGCTTGATGATCGTTAAAGGCACTATCCCGTGTTCAGTGTTGTAGCTGACCTGCATCTCGCGCCGCCGTTTTGTCTCGGCAATCGCCCGCTGCATGGAGTTGGTCATGTTATCGCCGTACAAAACAACTTTGCTGTTGACATTGCGGGCTGCCCGCCCGATGATCTGGATCAGGCTCCTTGCATCGCGGAGGAAGCCTTCCTTATCCGCATCCAGAATGCCGATGAACCCGACTTCGGGGATGTCGAGACCTTCTCTTAACAGGTTGATTCCCACCAGCACATCGAACTTGCCGAGCCGGAGCTGGCGGATGATCTCGGTGCGTTCCAGCGTCTTGATATCTGAATGCAGGTAACGGGTTTTGATACCACGGTCTGCAAGGAACTCCGAGAGTTCTTCGGCCAGTTTCTTGGTGAGCGTGGTAATCAGGGCCCGGTCTCCGCGTGCGATGGTTGCCCCCACCTCGCGGATCACATCATCGGTCTGCCCGTTAATCGGGCGAACTTCAACTTCGGGATCTACAAGACCGGTAGGGCGGATGATCTGCTCTACGAGCCGGGCAGAGTGTTTGAGCTCGTAGTCTCCGGGCGTTGCAGAGACAAAGATCGTGCTTGTCATGTACTGTTCGAACTCGTGGAACTGTAAGGGGCGGTTATCGTATGCACTCGGTAACCGGAACCCGTAATCGATCAAGGATTTTTTGCGTGAACGGTCACCGTTATACATGCCGTGCAGTTGCGGGATGGTCTGGTGGCTCTCATCGATGATGAGTAAGAAGTCGTCAGGGAAGTAATCGAGCAGGCAGTAGGGTTTCTCGCCGGCCGAGCGTCCG
>JAURZP010000236.1 GCA_030653335.1 Methanoregula sp.
GGAGATTAATGATCTTGTTGAACGGATCAACATGGAGCGGAACTATCGAAGGGGAGAGTGTGATTCGTCCTATGATGGCATTCTTTCCGATGAATCGATCCGTGAAGTGCTTGCCGGGCGGTACGGGCCGGAGCATGTGTATTCCCCGACAAGTCTTGAAACGTATGCAAATTGTCCGTTTGCATATTTCTTAAACCGGGTGATCAATCTTAAAGCGCTGCCGGAAGTTGAACCGAACCTCTCGGCAAGCGATCGCGGGACAGCTATTCACGATGTCCTGAGTACATTTTACCGGCAGTGGCAATCAGAAGGCCACAATAAGATAAGCCTTGCTTTGCTGAATGATGCAACTGATCTGATCCTCCGTCTGGCGAATGTTGAACTGGCAAAGTATTCATTCCAGAGCCCGCTCTGGGATGCCACACGGATCCTTATGCTCGGGGACCGGCATACCGGCCCCGGGTATTTCGAACGATTCTTACTCAATGAAACGGATGAATCCGACTCACCACTCGTCCCATCCCTGTTTGAATATTCGTTTGGCATGGGAACAACTGAATCAGATGATCCAGCCTCATCTCCGTTACCGGTTGAACTCGTTTCACCGGATGGCGAACGGAAAATATTCATCCGGGGCCGGATCGACCGGATCGATCTCACACCGGATGGATTTTTCATAATCTATGATTACAAGTCGGGTTCGCAGCATCCCAAGGCAAAAGATATCGAGGCAGGTACAGCGTTGCAACTGCCGCTCTACCTGCTCGCGTTTGAGAAGATAACCGGTAACCATGGGATTGGCGGGGGCTATTATACGATCCGGCGCGAAGTGGACCGGAGCATAGTGCTCGCAGATTCAGCTGCAAAGGAGCTGATGGCATCCCGCCCCCGGGTCTCTGCTGATTTTGCCGGGCTGATCCGTCATTCACAGGACTGCGCCTTTTCTTATATTGACGGGATCCGGAACCGCAGTTTCCCGCTTCCCCGTGAAGAGAAATGCCCGAACACGTATTGCGAGTTCAAACGGATCTGCCGCTTCGATCCCTACCGGGTCTTTGAAGTGCCGGAGGAGACCTGATATGGCGGCGACACCACGACAGGGCGAAGCGATCACCCTGCATGACAAGAGCATGGTGGTCACGGCCGGGGCCGGCACCGGTAAGACCTACGTGCTGGTCCAGAAATATATCGACCTGCTCCGGACACGTGGCGTGACCGTTCCGCAGATTCTTGCCCTGACCTTTACTGACAAGGCTGCGGCTGAGATGAAGGAGCGGATCCGGACTGCGATTCTCTCTGAGGAAGGTCCGCAGTGGGAGAAGGCGGCCGAGGATTTCCTTATCGCGCCGGTCCAGACCTTCCATTCGTTCTGCGCGCAGGTACTCCGGGAGTTCCCGATCGAGGCGGGTCTTGAACCCGGTTTTGCGGTGCTCGATGAACAGCAGACGTCTCGCATCCACAGCACCGCGTACGAGGAACTGATCCATACCCGACAGGATGGCCCTGTGAATGAGGCGCTGGTCCATGTCCTCTCTATCACGGACCAGTATACGTTAAAGACGATACTCTCCGCACTCTACGGTAAGCGCGAGCAGTATGCCCGGTTCTTTGCTGCGCTTGGCGCCGATGAAATGCAGGTGCTCTCTGTGTGGAAAACAGAAGTTGATGCATTCCGGGACTCTGAGATCACGGCACTGCGAAACGATCCCTC
>JAURZP010000241.1 GCA_030653335.1 Methanoregula sp.
TTGAAGGTGCGGCAACGACCCGGAGCATTGCAAAGGAGATGCTCCGGAAAGGCAGGAAGCCCAGAAACAATTCCGAGCAGATGGTGCTCAACAACTACGAGGCGATGAACTTCATCCTCGAACACAAGGATGACCCGCTCACTCCTGCTCTTATCCTTGAGATTCACCGGCTCGTAACGAAAGGGACCCTTGACAAGAACTCGGTCGGGCAGTTCAGGACAAGCAATGATATCGTGGTCGCAAACCCGGTAACCCGCGTTATCTATCACAGACCACCCGATTTTTTAGAGATCGAAAAGTTCATAGAAGCGCTCTGCACCTTTGCAAACCAGGGTGGGCACGATGAAGATCACGGTGAGGATTACATCCACCCGGTCATCAAAGGGATCATCCTGCATTTCCTTATCGGGTATGTCCACCCGTTCAATGACGGGAACGGAAGGACGGCTCGCAGCATCTTTTACTGGTATGTCCTCTCGCGGGGATACTGGATGTTTGAGTACATGCCCATCTCACGGATCATTCTCCGGTCGAAGAAGAAATATTCGCTCGCGTACCTCTATTCCCAATATGATGAGATGGATCTCACCTATTTCCTCCTCTATAACCTGTCCTGTATCAATGATGCAAAGAAAGATCTCATGCAGTATCTGGAAAAGAAAAATACCGAGCAGATCGCTACAAAATCCATTATCCGGAAAATACCGGATATCAGCCCGCGGGAAGGCGACATCCTCCGTACCATGATGGAGCAGAGCAACGAAGACTTCACCATCCGCGAAATCATGCAGCAGTATAATACGGTATATGAGACCGCACGGACGGATCTCCTCCATCTTGCGGATCTCGGGTACATTGTTCGTGAAAAGCGTGGACGCGAGTTCGTTTTCATTTTCAACGAGGAGAGCGGGCAGTGGAATCATAACCAAAATCTAAAGAAACCACTGCACCACATTCAGAGAAGGAAACCCTGTGACTCCTGCTCACGTCCACATCACAGAATCCCACGTTGAAGAACAAGCGATCCGCCAGATTGTTAGGAGTGTTCAATTTACAGTTGGATCTTTACACGACCTCCTGACTCGATATCTACCATTTTGTTGACGTCAACAAAATGGTCTGTAATTGCATTATTTGAGGTTTGGCACGATTCTTTGGCTTTTTTTATAACCTTATTGAAGTTCCACTACTCGGCACTCTGTTCACTGGGTTTTCTCATAATGAGTTGTCAGGCATTTGCACATGCTCCACCAGCATTCCCAACATGGTTTGCCAAGATAATGCATGACATGAAAAACCGTAAACTCCTCAAAAAAACAACATGGGCCTGACCGGATTCGAACCGGTGACCTCCGCCGTGTAAGGGCGACGTCATAACCAACTAGACCACAAGCCCAATTTCTTACTAATGTCACCCTGAACCCTATTAATTGTGTTGATAAGAGAACTCCGCATCAGGGATAAAAAAAATTATTCTTTTTTGGGAGGGAGCTTGATATCGATGCCAAACTTTTCAGCATTCTTATCAGCAATTGCCTGGATTAATGCAATCTCCGCATCCTGCCTCTTGGGTTTGAAGAGATGGCGGAACCGCTTCTGGGTTTTCAAATACTCTTCAACCGGTTTTCGCACCACTTTCTTAACCTTTGTAACCTTGCCCTCGATCATCTCGTAGTTGACCCAGAGTCCGGTCTCAATTGCGAGTTTTGCGATTGCAATCGTCTGTTCACCCTCAAATCCCCATCCCGTGCAGCACGGTGCATGGACCTGCACATAGCTGGGACCCGGGGTAGCGATCGCTTTTTCCACCTTCTGGAGGAGATCAGCGGGATAGGCAATCGAAGTTGTTGCCACGTAGGGCGCACCGTGTGCTGCAAGGATTGCCGGCATGTCCTTTTTCTGCCGCTTGTTGCCAAATGAACATTTACCGGGAGGGCTGGTGGTCGTGCTGGCATCGTACGGAGTTGCACCGGAGCGCTGGATACCGGTGTTCATGTAGGCCTCGTTGTCATAGCAGACGTATGTGAAGTCATGGCCGCGTTCAAAGGCGCCGCTGATGCAGATCATACCGATATCAAACGTTGCCCCGTCGCCGGCCATGATCACAACTTTTTCCTTTCTGCCCTGTTTCTTGAGCGATGCCTCGACACCGGATGCAACTGCGGCTGCATTCTCAAAGAGGGAGTGGATCCATGGTACTTTCCATGCAGTCTCCGGGTAAGGGGTGGAGAACACTTCCATGCATCCCGTAGACGAGACAAAGATCGAGTCTTTGCCGGCTGCCTTTGTTACCAGTCGCGCTACAAGTGCAGCTCCACAACCGCCGCAGGCCCGGTGGCCGCAGTCAAACAACTCACAGGTTTTTTCTGCCATTTCAGATCAACTCCTTGCGCAGACCGTAGAACTGATCTCCCGGTCCTTTTTCACAAAGTGCGACAATCTCTTTCACGTCCCGTTTCCTCACATCCCTGCCGCCAAGTCCAAGCACATAGCCTTTTACCGGAATGGAAGAACCGTAGAGGGCGTCTCTTACTTCCATAACCGTTGCACCTTTTGCGCCAAGGGAGATGTTCTTGTCAAGAACAGCAATGCGCTTCACGTGTGAGAGCATCTTTGCAATCTCTTCACCGGGGAATGGCCGGAAGACACGGATCTTTAACAGCCCGACTTTCTTTCCTTCCGTCCGCATCTCATCGATAGAGTCCTTGATGGTTCCGCAGACAGAGCCCATGGCAACGATCGCGGTGTCTGCATCCTCTAAACGATAACCTTCGATAAGGGCGCTGTAGTCCCTGCCGAACATTGCGCCGAACTCTTTACCGGCCTTTGCGATCACATCTTTTGCCCGCTTCTGGGCCTGGTCCATCTCGTACCGGAACTCAAGGTAATATTCCGGTGTAGCGTACATGCCAAAGCTGATCGGATCCGCTGCGTCAAGGCGCTCGAGCGGGTTGAACTTAGGGAGGTATTTATCCACATCTTCCTGCGTGAGCATATCCACCGGTTCATACGTATGGGAGAGTATGAACCCGTCAAAACAGACGAAGGCGGGTAGCTGGATGGAATGATCTTCAGCCACTTTGTAGGCAAGCAGGTGCAGGTCGGTTGCTTCCTGGTTATCCTCGGCATAGAACTGGAGCCAGCCGGAATCCCTTAATGAGATTGAGTCCTGCTGGTCGTTCCAAATCGAGAGTGGGGCTCCCAATGCCCGGTTGGCAATGGACATGATGATGGGCATGCGCATGCCGGCGGCATTGAAGCAGACCTCGAACATGAGGGCAAGGCCCTGCGAGGTGGTGGCAGAATAGGTTCGTGAACCTGCTGCGCTTGCGCCAATGCAGGCTGATAGGGCAGAAAGTTCATTCTCAACCGTGATATATTCAGCATCAAGCTGGCCGTTTGCCACAAAATCAGCCAGTGCCTCAACGATATGGGTCTGGGGGGTGATCGGGTAGGCAGAGATCACCTGCGGACGGCAGAGACGGACTGCCTCTGCGATTGCATGCGATCCCTCGGTTATCTCCATCATTTATTTTTCCTCCTGTTTCATTGCGATTGCTTCCTTGGGGCATTCGGCTGCGCAGATCCCGCATCCCTTACAATAGGTGTAATCAGGATCGAAAAATCCTTCGGCATCCTCATGTATGCATCCCTCTGGACAAAGTGTTTGGCACATCCCGCATTTTGAGCACTTCTCGTGATCGAAGACCGGCTTAAATATGCGCCATGAACCCGTCTTGTTGTCCCGCGCTTTTCCCGGCCGTGCCCGGCAGCCAACTGCAAGTGCCATTATGCGGCCTCCTTTACGATATTGAATGCCACTTTAGCTGCCTCAATATTTTTCGCTGCAAGTTCCTTTGGGAAACGGTTATTGAGTGCTTTTTCGAGTGCGGAGAACTGGATCTCGCCTGTTGCAGCGGCAAACGCTCCCATGAGCGAGGTGTTTGTTATCGGGAGCCCGATCGCCTTGAGTGCGATGGATGTGGCATCAATCGTGATGAGCTTCACACCGTCCGGTACCTTGTAATCTGGCTTCTTTTCCGTGTTGACGATCACAATGCCCCCCTGCTTGACTCCCATGAACACGTTCACGTCTTTGATTAAGGTGCTGTCCTGCACGATGATGTAATCCGGCTCATACACCTGGCTTCGTTTCCGTATTTTTTTGTCATCAAACCTGACAAATGCCTGCACAGGTGCCCCGCGCCGTTCAACGCCAAACGCCGGAAATGCCTGGGCAAAGATGCCACCTTCAAATGCGGCAACTGCAATTAGTTCGGCAGCGGTGACTGACCCTTGGCCGCCCCTGCCGTGGATACGTAGTTCTCTCAAGGAAAATCCCCATTAATTTTACATGATTAATCAATATAAACCTACAGATCCACATCGAGCCCGAGGATCTCTTTGCTTCCTGAAAAAACATCGCGGGCGATCCGGGCAAGGCCCCGTGAAGCGCACCATTCATCATACACAGCCACATCTGTGCCCAGAAGTGTCCGGACCTCCGGAGCAATTGCCGGTGCAAGGCTTCCTGCAAGGGCAATTGCAGCGCGGGGGTTTAAGAGGCGCAGTGCAGCACATTCCATAGCCGAAAACATTGCAACTGCCGGGATGCGCTCTTCTTCAGGCAGAGAAAAATTCACACCCGCCTGCTGGAAAGCTTCGTTTGCTGTACATTCGCCTGCATCGATCATCCGGATTGCATCCACATCGAGCGCGCCGTGCATCATACCCGGTGCAAATATGCACGCATCAAAAGCGCCCGTGATCATCCCATAAGAAACGAGCAGGGTTACGGTATTGGAGCTCACATCGGAGACGATCACGTCCCGCCCCAGGTCATGGCAGACTTCGTAGGCAATGCCGATCTTCTCGGGGCTGGTCTGGTGGGAATACACCTTGAAGCGCGGGTCCGTTGGCGAATCACGGTGAAGTCCCGGAATAACGATTGCCGGAATTCCGCACTTGGCAATTTCATCAAAGACTTTTGTACCGCCGCCAATGTGTTTGCCTGCGCCCTCGCGGCTGATGATCCCCCGGTTCTTCACTTTGTCAATGGAGGTGATGGAGGAAATACCGTCACCCATGGAATAACAGATGGCAATTCCTTCAATCTCATCGATTGGGCAGAGTAAGGAGAGGGCGCTTATCGTAAAATCTCTGGCAGTCTCCCGTGAAAGTCTGAACTCCCCATGCTCTCCGGCAAACCGCATTGCAGTTGTGCCGTGATCAATGCCTATAAACATAGCAGTAATCCTATAGCATGGATGACATATTAGGTATTGATGTTTGATGTGGTAACAGGAGGAGCCGGTTTTATCGGTTCGCACCTGGTTGACACGCTCGTTGCACAGGGAAACGAAGTCCTGGTGATTGACTCGCTCTGCGCCGGGCGAAAAGAGACGATTGCACGGCACATTGATTCACGAAAAGTCAGGTTTTTACAAAAAGATCTGCTCGCAGATGGCTGGCAGGATGCAATTGAGGGAGCTGACCGCCTTTTTCATCTCGCAGCAGATCCCGATGTCCGCCAGAGCGCGGTGAACCCGGACCCTACGATACAATACAATATCATCGCTACGTTCCGGGTTCTCGAAGCTATGCGGCTAAACCAGGTTCCCGAACTGGTGTTCACCTCGACTTCAACCGTGTATGGCGATGCTACAGTTATTCCAACACCTGAAAATTATACCCCGCTCGAACCGATCTCCGTGTACGGGGCGAGCAAACTTGCCTGCGAGTCACTGATCTCAGCATACTGTCACTCATTTGGTATGAAGGCATGGACATTCCGTTTTGCCAACATCATTGGTTCACGGAGTGGTCATGGGGTCCTCACCGATTTCATAAAAAAACTGGAGCAGAATCCCAAAGAACTTGAGATACTTGGTGATGGGAAGCAGACGAAATCCTATCTCGAAGTGCACGAGTGCGTTGCGGCAATGCTCTTTGCAGTCGGGCATGCCCGTGATACGGTTAATACTTTCAATATCGGGTCTGAGGATTGGATCGATGTGAAGAGTATTGCAGAGATCGTTACAGAAGAGATGCACCTCTCCGGCACGAAGTTCCGGTTCACGGGCGGTGAACGTGGTTGGGTTGGGGATGTACCGAGAATGCAACTATCCGTTGAAAAGATCAAGGCGCTGCGCTGGAAACCCCGGCTGGGTTCCCGTGAGAGCGTGCGGATAGCCGTGCAGGCAATGCTTGCAGAGCGATAACGAGGCAGTGCAATGAAATATATCGTCATTTGCGGGGATGGCATGGCAGATGAGCCGATTGCCGAGCTCGGCGGAAAAACACCGCTTGAATATGCAAAAACCCCGAACATGGACCGGATGGCACGCGAGGGTGCCTGCGGACTGCTCCGCACGATTCCGGATAATTTTGAAGCGGGCAGCGATATTGCCAATATGTCCATTCTCGGGTATGCCCCGGACAAATACTATACCGGCAGGGGGCCGCTTGAAGCGTTGAGCATGGGAGTTGACCTTGCACCGGGCGATGTGGCGTACCGCTGCAACCTCGTGACTGTGGAGGATAATACCATGGTGGATTTCTCTGCCGGACATATCTCCAGTGCAGAGGGAGCAGAACTCTTCTCATCTCTCCAGCAGGAAATCCCTGTCGTGATGGTCAAAGCAGGGGTCAGCTACCGCAACCTGCTCGTTGTCCATAATGGAAAAGGGGCAGCAACAACTCCTCCGCATGATATTGTCGGGCAGGGGCTCTCTCCTTACCTGCCAAAGGGAGGCGATGCTGAACTGCTCCTGCAGTGCATGGAAAAAAGCCGACATGTGTTCGATCGCCATCCGGTAAATGCAGACCGGAAAAAGGCAGGGAAGCGCATGGCCACCCGGATCTGGCCGTGGAGCGGAGGTCACAAGCCGGCATTTCCCCTGTTCTTTAAGAAGTACGGGAAAAAAGGTGGCATCATCTCCGCAGTTGATCTCCTGAAAGGGATTGGGCACTGCGCAGGAATGGAAGTGATCCGGGTTCCGGGAGCAACCGGCTACCTTGATACGGATTACGATGCGAAAGCGCGGTACGCGCTCGAAGCGATGGGGCACTTAGACTTCCTCTACCTGCACATCGAAGCACCTGATGAAGCCGGGCACATGGGGAGTATTGAGGAGAAATTAAAGGCGATCGAGCGGGTGGACGATGTTGTCGGGATGATCCTTGAAAATTTTGACGGTGTTGTGGCCGTACTTCCGGATCATCCGACACCGATCCGGGCAAAGACGCATACCCGGGATCCGGTGCCTTTTGTTGTGCTCGGGAAAGGGAAAGACGATACTTTGGAATTCTCAGAGATGGCAGCCCGGTCAGGTGGGCTTGGTTCGAAAATCGCAGTGGATTTCCTGAGTTATTTATTCAGCTGAAAAAAGTAGTGTGGCATCAGTACCCTGCTTCATCACCAATCAGTGGGGGTAACTTTCATCATTTGCGCACACTTTACAGCGGATACTATGTATTCTCAAACTGTTAATTCTCATCCATGCCATACCAGATCATTTATGCCGGTGCGTACCTGAACGGGCAGGTCCGGGCTGGAATCATTACCCAGGAAGATGCTGATCTTATCCACGAATTTTGCGAAGAGCGGAAAGCAACAAAGCATATCGCTGAGGCAACCGCCCTGGTCACTTCGAAGGGTCTATCAAAGTTTGCGCCATCGATTGCACCCTTCAAACAGTGTACGACTTTAGACATAATTAAGGGTATCAATTCCGTTGAAACACAGATTTCGCACCCTTAGAAAATAGGATTTATAACGGCAATTATCCCTAAATCTTAGATATATATCTTAGAATACTATATCTTCTAAGCACAATGGAAATCCAATCCCCCGTAGGAAGCCATATGCTAAAATGGCTCAAACCACGCAACCGCCAAGGACAACAATTTTACAACGGTGTAGCCAAACTG
>JAURZP010000398.1 GCA_030653335.1 Methanoregula sp.
ACCGCCTTCACAATCCCGCACACCGAACACTTCCCCACATCCGCCGTTACCCGGGTGCACCGGGAAATATCCACGGTCCCTGGCAACGGCACCGAAGCTATCTGCTCGGCTTTCACCGCTTCATGGTAACACGACCGGCACACCCGCCGGGCATCCTGCTTATCCTTGGGACGGGCCCGACGCTCTTTGGTAAGTTTCTCAATATACCAGGAGCCTTTCTTCCCACAGGAATAGCACGCAGTCTTCGGCTCCGGGATCTCGAGTTTTTTATAATCCCGAGCACGGAGGGACCGTTGTTGATCCTTGTTTGCAACAGAGGGTTGCGAATCCGGCTTTAATTCAGGAATTTTACTGCACGTGCTGTAAGACATCGGAGTGCGTTCTGATACCTTATTTCCCGATTGCGCAGAAATTTGTGGAGAACGATTTTCATTTACAGCAGATTGGAAATCATGGAGACACTGAGTACTCTGCAAAATTGGTTCTGATTGAGTAGCAGTATTCTCATTTTGCTGTAAATGACCGTCTCTTAGTACTGAATTATTATTATATCCTAAGGAATCAGGAGATCCAGAAACGGAAACTGGACCATTTTGTTTTTCAGCAGTTGTTGTAATTGTGCTGCAAACCTGCTGTAATGCTGTAAAGGACCCCGGGCCACTATCATTACCGCCGTTAAGGTCCCGGTCGAGCCAGCATGCTCCGCCATAAATCCAGTGCAGGTACAGTCCCCGACTCCATGCGAACGCTTCGGTCCTGCGCCGGACAGAAACGCCGTCTTCATCATTGACCGTAATGGTCCGGTCCGTAAATGAGAGGGCCGGGCACTTCTCCAGTAACCCGGTATAATTCTTTCCCCGGCTGTCGTAACCTTTCAGGGCCCGGTAGATGTTGATGTAGGGCCAGCCGGTGAGTTCCTGGAGATCCTGAATAGTGAATTCAGAGCGATCGGACCGGTGGATTAATGCGAGCAGGTCCGACTCCTTCTTGGTCATCTTCGATTCCTGTCCTCCCGCCGTCCCGTTCAAGAGCGTGAAGACATCGTTCGCCGCTGCAAAATCTGCCTCATCCGCATACACGCAGAGCGTCCCGTCCCCGCTCGTCTTTTGTTGGCGCTGCATGAAGAAGAGAGCCGCATGGCTCTTGATCAGATCGTAGAGCATATCGGGGTTTCGCCGGTTGCAGATCGCGTTGAACCGGATCCTCTTCGAATAGGGAATGATTACCCAGATCGTCTGCTCGTGAAGGATCTCCCAGATCTCCCGGCAGGTCCTGAGCTCAGCGGTCTCATCAACAAACGAGTCCGGGTCCAGCATCTCCCGTTCCTGCTTCGCCGCCAATACCCGGGCATCCTGCTCGGCAGACTCATCAATCCAGCAGGTGAGCATCCGGTTCATCACCTGATCGTCACCGGTCCCTTCCTTCTTTGCAATCCACCACACGCACCGCTCTGGGATAGTGCAGACCCGCGAGGTCAGGTCCTTTGTGACTGTAGTGTGGGTGATCGGCTCATTGAAGTTCGAGGTCGCGGACTTCAGGATCTCCTGAATGCCGTCCGAGAGTTCGGTATCGTCGCTCATCAGCACCGTGCGGGGCTGGAGATCTTTCATGTAGTAGAGGGCTTTGTTGCTCACCGTTCCTTTCACCTTGTACCGGTCCGGGACC
>JAURZP010000262.1 GCA_030653335.1 Methanoregula sp.
GGAGAGATTGATGAGCAGGTTGCAAACCTCAAGCTCTCGTCGCTCGGGCTTTCTATCGATGCGCAGTCAAAAGAGCAGAAGAAATACCAGTGCAGCTGGGATATAGGGACATAAGTTCTCTTTTTTTTAAAGAAGAAACGATTAAGAGGGCTCATCTCTCCCAGATGGAAAACTCCTGCCACAGATAAGTTGGTTGTTCTTTTTTTCTACGTTTATAAGCTTAAACCGAATCTGGCGAAGCAGGGGTGCTTGCCCACCCTTGCGAGCCGGTTATCGCTACGCTGGTGATCATCCCTCCCTTGCCGCATACAAATACTCCTGCGCATACCCGCAGTATTCCCCGAAATGCACCTGGGCAAAATACCGGATTGTATCGTAATCCCGGTTGGTGAGCCCGGCTTCAAGATTCAGGGTTTTGATATAATTCTGCTGCATGATCCGCCGTATCCAGACATCGACCGGGAACGCTTCGTACTTCTGGAACGCAAAGAGCAGGATGCAGTCAGCAGCTTTAGGGCCGACTCCGTGCAGTTTCATCAGTTCTTTTCGGGCATCCTCGTACGGGAGCCTGCGGATCATCTCCTCCCACTGTTTCTCATCAGTGACCGCACACGAAGTACGAAAAACATAGGGTTGGCGATAACCCAGCCGGCACTCTGTCAGACCATCAAGCCCCCCGCAGGAGATGGGGGAGGGATCGGGAAATGTGTAATACGTCTTTTCTTCGAATTCTATTGCTTTTCCGAACTGCTGCGCGATGGACGCGATCCTGCGCCGGATTGTGGGAATGTTGGAGTTTGTTGAGCAGATATATGAGACCGTGCACTCCCAAGGAGGCTGCCGGACCAGACGAAGTCCGGTGCACCTGCTGATCGCTGCGTGGATGAACGGATCCTTGTCAATGTTTTTTATTATCTTTTTCAGATCGAGATCCAGGGAAAAATAGTTACGGATGAATGCGGTCTTCGCTCCTTCAAATAACAGATTTGATCCATCCTGCCGGATCTTTATGACCCTTTCACCGACAACACCGTACCACCACCCATCATATGTCCGCTCCCAGCGGAATACCTGTCCACACGAAAGCGTCTGGTCAAGAGAGAATGGCAGGTCAGCTGAAAGGGAGATTTTTGGCATGGTAATCTATCGTAACGTCTGTTGTTCAATCCATATATGGTACCAAGCTGCAATATTTGCGAAAATGACCGGGTAATTTTTCCTGCAAATATCTGCTCAGGCAGACAATGGTCATGGCCGGGTCCGGATCCGAACGGATAGCCTTTTAATATATAACTCAAAAGTTGTTCT
>JAURZP010000268.1 GCA_030653335.1 Methanoregula sp.
GGTTCATAATCTTTTTTCATGGTTTTTCCGGCAACTTCAACAATGATGGCAAGCGGGTTTGCAGACCCTTCCTGCAGTGAATCGATCTCTGGACCAATGACCGTTACCTGACCGTCTTTGATCTCGCTTGGATTTTTCATCTGCAGTAATTCAAATGCCGGTGCTCTGCCACCCCCAAACTCCACGTACATCTCCTCTTTCCTGATACTTTTTCCTTCAAAAGCAGGAGAACAACCCATGGGAATCGGGATTGCGGTCACTGTGATGCGAATGCCTTTTTGATCCATTCCTTTCCGGACAATATCTCCTGGAGTTGCAACAATCCAGTCACTTTTTATATAATCTCCCAGTGACAGGATAGGAAATCCGAGCACCCGCATACCATCGACAAGTGCGATCTCTTCATCAGAAAGACCGGGCAGTACGATAACAATAGCTTTTGCCCGTTCTGCTGCATAGGTAAGAAGCCGGTCTATATCTCCGGGAGTAACACCTCCAAACATCATGGCTACGCGGGCAATGATATCGACAAAGTGCACACCATACAAAGCACTTGAGCCAAGGGGAATAAGGCGATAGTCAAGACCCAGTTTTACACCGGATGATGATAACAAAGGTACAACCGGGCCGGCAAGGAAGGTGAGCATATATTTTTCCTGGAGCTCGCGGCAGATGGCAGCAGCAGACCCGGCGCTCTTTGGCGATCCAACGATCAGAGCGAGGCCCAGAATGCTGCCGTCAACAAGTGAATATCCAAGTTTCCTGATTATACTATCGCCAATAAACCCGGTGTAAAGCAACTCTTCTTTACCATCCTGCGCAGTTTTCTTTGCGAGAATTATTTCAGATGCAACAAGTGAGTTATCTTTTGTCCGGGTAAAAACATCCCGTGATGCATCCCCGTCATGCACCGGTACACCTGTCAGCGCGTAAGAAATGGGAAGGTGATAAGCGGTATCTTCATAGGAAAAAGCACCTTGTATTGTAGTTAGTGCTGCTTTTAAATGGAGTTCTCCATTTTTTATTGCAAACTCAACGTCGTTCATTATCAAATTCCCTCGAATACATCGTTTCCCTGTAATATTGATATAGTTTCGTTATTGGGTAATTACGGTTCATTTCCTTTTTTTTTTGCTATTTGACTAACGAAAACAAAAATCTATATCCCTTATAAATGATATTCTCTTTAACGAGAGGCTAGAATATGAGTATCATGCGATTAAACAGGTTTTTTTGGGTTCTTGTACTGCTGATAGCAGCAATTTGTATTATCCAGCCGGTGCTGGGTGTGAACGGGACAGTAACCATCGCCTACCGGGGATCGGGCGGAAGCTACATTGGCGACACGATTATCTTTGATGGGAAAAACACGGTTGGAAATGTTACATTTCTACGAATCAACGGACCGGGTCTCCCCGCTGAGGGTGTTCCCATATATGACCTCAATGGAATTCCGGGTGCTGGAAATCCGATTGAAGTGAACCCTGATGGTACCTGGAAGATTGTATGGTATACCTCGAGTATCAAAGGAATTGAAAAGATGCAGACTGCACGATATACTCTCACTGCTGCAGATCTTGCCCATCCCGAAATCTCCTCAACAGCTCAGGTATTTATGAAAAAACCAGAATTTTATGCGAACCTTACTCCTAACCCTGCGACGAATGCCGATTATGTATCATTAACAGGTTCTGTAGAACAAGGTGTATCTTATGTTCGTATTGATATAACAGACAATGCCGGAAAAATTTACCGTACATATTCTTCTCCTGTCAGTGCATCCGGATACTTCAACTATGGATTCCATGTTGATATGCAACCGGGACAATATTATATCACGGTAAGCAACCCATCGTTAAAAAATCCCCTCCAGATGGTTCTTATTGTTCTCCCACCACGAACCCCGACTTATATGACAACTGTGGCAGTCTCTTCCGGTAATACAACATCAATAACTGCGTCCATTCCTCCATCTGCTGCAACAACGCAGAACCTGCCGGGTATTCCGGCAGGTACCGGAACAATCTCCATTGCATCAACTCCGGCAGGATCTTCAGTATATCTCGATTCCGTGATGATGGGAAAAACACCGGTTGATCTGGGCAATATAAATTATGGCAGTCATCTGGTTGAGATAAAATCGCCCGGATACCAGACCTATTCAATGCAGGTAACTGTAAAGGATGAATCACCGGTTATACTGTCTCCGGTACTTCAAAAAAGCACATCTTCAATTCCTCTTTCACCAGTTACAGCACTTATAGGACTTATCATAACCGGAGCAATTGCCCTTGTATGGAAAAGGACATAAAAAACCAATAATCAGTCTCTCTTTTATCTCCAATTGGTTCTTCTGATATTTTTTTGCCATAATCTATATCGATGTAAACACAGACTGGTAATGACATATCGGTGATTATCCGTGAAAAAATTCTCTTTTATCGCTCACATGCCCGATACTCCTGGATCGCTTTACAGGGTTGCAGAAATTATCAAAAAATATGATGGCAATATAAACCGTATCCAGTTTGACCGCCGCATCGATCCCGGAACGGTTTTTTACGAGGTTACAGTATCAGAAGAATCCTTTAAGAAAATCTCGCAGGATCTCGAAAAGATCGGTTATCTCCAGAACTCTATTAAACCTGTAAGTTTCTTAAAATTCTGTATCTACCTGCCCCACCGCCCGGGGGCACTGTACGAATTTTTGGGGTTAACAACATCGGCAGACGCAAATATCTCATTTTTGGATTTCGATGATAAGGGCCGGCATCCGGAACGTCTTACAGTAAGCCTGAATCTTGAACAGGGTGCAGTGGTTGACCAATTATTAAACCAGTTAAAATCCCTCTACCGCATTGAGATCATCGAATACGATACAACCGGAAAACAACTTGATGACACAGTCTTTTATGTGAGGTATGCCCAGTCAGTCCGCGAACTTATAGGAGAATATGAAGATACTTTCCTGCTCTCGTTTCTTGCTGACACCAATCGCATTGCGCAGGAACTGATGAACCGTGGTTGTGATCCCAAACAGGTTTTTGAAAGTGTCCTTAAGACCGGTCAGACATTGAAAGCCACTTCCGGAAAAAATTTTTATGCAGATGTCCAGAAATTCCAGATAGACGATGACACGACATTGTTCTGTTTCCAGGTACCCTGTGGAGGAAATATATTTCTTATAAGATCTGGAGATAAAGTGCTGATGATTGATACCGGATACGGTATTTATCATTCTGATCTAATTACCATGTTTTCACGGTATGGAGTGGGGGATGTAAAGAAAATCACCCGCATTGTTGTAACCCATGCCGACGCGGATCACTGCGGATCTTCCGGTTTTTTTGCGGTGCCGGTGCTTATGCACCAGAGTACTCTTGAGATCATCCGGGCAAATAACAGGGCCTACGGTTCACGAAGTGATCACTCATCCCTCGATGAATTCTATACAAAGATGATAAACCTGTTCTCGAAATTCAATACTCCGGAAAATATTGAATGTATTTCAGTTCATTACGGGACAAAAAGGGGAATATTTCCGGTAATAGGCGCAATTACTATTGGATCTGTTGAGCTGGAAATACTGGATGGCCTTAGTGGGCATACGGCGGGTCAGATATTCCTGTATTCACGAGATCAAGGTTTACTGTTCACAGCAGACAGCGTAATAAATTTTGTGAGTCTCTCAAAAGAACGTGCAGATTATAGTTCGCTTGCAGCATTTCTTGTAACTTCAGTAAATGTGGACAGCGACATGGCAAAGAAGGAACGAAAAGGTTTGCTTGAACTGGCACAGGATACTGATAACAAACTTCTATCATCTGAAATGCGCTGCCTTATCTGCGGAGGTCATGGGGCAGTGTCGGTAATTGAAGGGAGAGAACTTGTGCCTTTTGGTGAGATCGAGCATTATGTGCCATAAAAAAAGTTTTTTCTTTTCGTGCACTTTTTTTTAATTCCGAAAAATTGATTGCGTAGATTCAAGATATCTGATGCCCTGTGATTTCTCTGTAAGCGAACATAAAAAAGGGAAAAAATAATCGATTAATGTTTATCCTGATACAGCAAAGAGGCAAAAAAAGGGAAACTGTTCTGCGAAATTCTCATCTACTATGCAATAGCATCTTCTTGTGGGGAAAGTATGGAGAGCCACAGGGTACAGGAGATGATGCGGCTGATGGCATCAAAGATCCGTTCAATTGCCGATACTATATCAGATGACGATATCGGGAAGTTTATTACCGAACTCTTAAAAGCAAAGCGCATTTATGTGATCGGTGCAGGACGGTCTGGGCTCGTGGCAAAAGCCTTTGCCATGCGACTCATGCATCTTGGGTTTCACGCATATGTTGTTGGAGAGACAATAACTCCGGCATTGAACAATGGTGATCTGATGGTCATCTTCTCGGGTTCCGGCCGGACTAAGACGGTTGCTGATCTGGCTGAGACTGCAAAGGAGATTGGGGGACGAATCTGCCTGATCTCTTCGAATGCAGATTCCCGCATCGGTAAGATCTCTGATTGTATTGTAATTATTGAACAGCACCGGGATTCTGTGGAAGATGATGCGGTTGAGTTTGAAATCCGGCAGATGATGGGTGAACATAAATCGTTTGCTCCTTTAGGAACGCTCTTTGAGACCGTTTCGATGATCTTTGCAGATGCTGTGGTCTCGCGGCTGATGGAGATCACAAAGACCGATGAAAGCGCACTTAAGAACCGGCATACGAATATCGAATAGGAGATAACTATGAGCATGAAATTTGCAGAACGGGTAAAAGATATAGAAATTTCAGGCATCCGCCGCTTGTTTGAAGCTGCAGGTCCGGACTCCATCAATCTCGGGCTCGGCCAACCCGACTTTGATACACCTCAGCACATCAAAGATGCAGCGATAAAAGCGATACAGGATGGAAAGACCGGGTATACCGGTAACAATGGTATACCCGAACTTCGCAGTGCAATAAGTGCAAAATTCAAAAACGAGAACCAGCTCTCTTACTTGCCGGATCAGATCATTGTAACTGCCGGGGCAAGTGAAGCACTCCATATTGTGATGCAGGCAATGGCAGAAGATGGTGACAGGGTTCTCTGTCCGGATCCGGGTTTTGTCTCCTATGCATCACTTGCGATATTAGCGGGCGCAACTCCGGTCAGTGTCCCGCTCACCAAAAATTTGCATATCGATGTGGAGAGGGCAAAAGATCTGATGGACGGGGCAAAACTATTTGTCATAAACTCTCCGGGAAATCCTACCGGAGCTGTCGAAAGTAAAGAATCCATCAAAGCTATTGTCGAATATGCTTCTGATGCTGGCGTGACCATCATCTCTGATGAGGTGTATGAACATTTCATTTACGGCAAAAAACACTGGAGCGCCGGGCAGTTCGGTGATAACGTGGTCACCATCAATGCAACCAGTAAGACCTATGCGATGACCGGCTGGCGGCTTGGTTATCTTGCTGCATCTCCAGATATCATTCACCAGTGCATAAAAGTGCATCAGTACTGCCAGGCCTGCGCCACTTCCATCTCCCAGTATGCGGCAGTTGCAGCCTACGAAGGCGACCAGCATCTCGTTATGGTAATGCGGGACGAGTACCGGGCGCGGCGGGATCTCTTCTGCAAAGGATTGTCTGCACTTGGGCTTAACTTCCCGCTTCCCGAAGGCGCATTCTATGCGTTTGTACCCATGAAACCTGCGCTCACGAAGAAAATTATTGATGCCGGGGTAGTGATTGTTCCGGGCTCTGCGTTCGGAGTCAATGCACCTGATTATGCCCGTATGAGTTATGCCACCTCCCTGGAGAATCTGGGACGTGCCCTTGATAGGATAGAAAAAGTAATGTGTGATTAACATGGTCAAAGAACTGTTACGTAAATTATCCAATGCCCACGGTGTTTCGGGCAGTGAAGGCAACGTCTACACGCTCATCAAAAAAGAGCTTAAAGGGCATGTCGATGAGATCCGCGAAGATACGATGGGCAACCTGATCGCAATCAAGCAAGGCAACAAGTTCAAAGTGATGCTCGCTGCTCACATGGACGAGATCGGGCTCATGGTGAAGTACGTGGAAGAAAAAGGCTTCATCCGGTTCGTTGCGCTCGGTGGATGGTACGGGCCAACGCTCTATAACCAGCGGGTAATCCTGCATGGAACAAATGGCCCAGTCATTGGAGTCATTGGGGGTAAACCCCCGCACATGATGGACGATGAAGAGCGTAAGAAGGGAGTAAAAGTTGACGATCTCTTCATTGATATCGGTGCAACAAATCCTAATGAGGTTGATTATCTCGGTATTGATGTCGGTACTCCTGTAACCATTGACCGGGAATTCTGTGAACTGGCAAATTCACGGGTTACCGGAAAAGCCTTTGACAACCGGGCCGGTGTCGCCATGCTGATAAAAACTTTACAGGAGGTAAAGTCCCCGCTCACTATCTTTGGCGTGTTTACGGTACAGGAAGAAGTGGGCTTAAAAGGCGCACGTACCAGTGCTTATGCCCTCGATCCAGATTGTGCCATCGCAACCGATGTCACCATCCCCGGTGATCACCCGGGCATTGAGATGAAAGATGCGCCTGTAGTGATGGGAAAAGGCCCGGTCATAACCATTGTTGACAGCAGCGGAAGGGGACTTATCGCCAATCGTAAGGTGGTCAAGTGGCTCAAGGAAGCAGCTGATTCAAATTCAATTCCTGTGCAGATGGAAGTTGGCAGTGGGGGAACGACCGATGCAACTGCAATCCACCTGACCAAAGGAGGCATTCCGAGCACAACGATGAGCATTCCTTCTCGGTACATTCATTCGCCAGTAGAAGTGCTCGATTGTAATGATATTGAAGCCGGTGTGAAAATTCTTGTAGCTGCGCTCAAGAAAAAGCCGGTATTATAATTTTTTATTCTTCCATTTTTCATTGAAAACAGACATGATGCTCGCGTGCCACAAGCATACAAGATGAAAAAGTGACCCCCTTTTCATATTAAATTTCTGGTCTTGGTGCACCAGATTAAAAACAAAAACAAGTACGCCTCGGCCGGGACTTGAACCCGGGTCAAAAGCTCCGGAGGCTTCTAGGATGTCCGCTACCCTACCGAGGCACTAATTTACCTACTTATTCTCTCCCCCACCCATATAAATGCAAGGTTAGTCCTGAGTAATCATGCCTTTTTTGCATGGTACATGTGCCATATTTTGCACGCACCTTCATGACTGACCATGCAGGGACCAACCGGATTTCGCGGGGTGCAAACCTTACCGTAGAGTTTGCAGTCGGAGGGGGAGGCGATTCCTCTCAGTACCTTATCGCAGATACAGGCCGAGTGCTTGCTAATGTGTTTGAAGACAATCCCGAATTTTTTCTGGGCATCGTACTGTTCAAACTCCTTTTTCAAACGTAGTCCAGAGCCCGGTATTACAGGAAACCCACGCCATTCAACATCAGATGTTTCAAAGACTTCATACATGAGTTTCTTAGCTTTTAAGTTGCCTTCGCGTGAAACGGCTCTTGGATACGCATTGTCAACCCTGTGCGTTCCTTCCTTTACCTGTCTGACCAGCATAAGCAGACCAAGAAGGACATCTTCGGGTTCAAACCCTGCTACAACTTGCGGCACCGGAAACTGTTCATACTCATCATATCCCATGATGGTGCAGACATGTCCGGGAAGCATGAACCCGTGAAGTTTCGCTTCACCTTGTTCCAGTAACCATTTCATTGCCGGAGGAACGATGCGATGGCAGGAAAGAATGGAAAAATTTTTCGGGGGTTTGGTGAGAATGGTAGCAGCAACAGTAGGTGCAGTGGTCTCAAAACCTACTGAAATAAATACCACTTCCTTATCGGTCTTCTGTGCAATCTCCACTGCTTTGTGAACACCCTGCACCACCCTGACATCCCCCCCGCAGGATTCGAGCGAGCCTTTTGATCCTGGAACGCGGAGCAGATCTCCATAGGTGGCGAGGATGCAGTTTTTTTCCACAAGTTCGAGTGCAGCATCAATTTCACCCTGAGGTGTGATGCAGACCGGGCATCCCGGTCCCATTACGATCTTTAATTGATCGGGCAGGATACTGCGCAGACCGGACCGTGCTATGGATGCTTCATGCGTACCGCAGATATGCATAAAGGTCATATCTCGATCAACTAACTCTGAAAGGGTTTTGGCAATATCAGTCCCCGTCGCCATGCAATATTAATTATTTACCTTTGGTCACATAAGACTACGTACATGGATATGGCGATCTCAAATATCAATTTCGCCTATGCAGCTGCAACAGTTGTCATTGGCGTGCTTCTTGCCCTTATCGTACGGGCAGTTGTCAACTGGCTTAAAACAAAAGCCGGAGAAACGGAAACGAATTGGGACGATATCATCATTGCAGCGATTGGCACTCCGGTACAGATTGCCATTGTGGTTATAGCAATCTATTTTGCTATCAGTCATTTCGGCGTCCTGCCGTCAAACCTGCAATGGCTGCTTGATTCACGGTACGTTACTGCATTTTATGTTGTGATTGGTGCATGGATCATATCATCATTCCTGCACGATATCATTGCCATCTATGGCCACGAACTGGCTGAAAACTCGGAGGGTGATTGGGATGACCGGTTAGTAGAGTTGCTTGAACTCGTTGTCAAATATGTGGTCTGGTTTGCCGCCTTAATGGCCATCTTGTCCATCTTTGAAATAAATATTACCCCGTTCCTTGCAGGTGCCGGTATCGCCGGCCTCGCAGTTGCTCTGGCAGCGCAGGATATCATCTCTAATTTCTTTGGTGGAGCAATAATAACCGTAGATAAAACGTTCAAGATAGGCGACCGGATAAAAGTAGACCAGTATTATGGGGATGTCATCAGTATCGGACCGAGGAGCACCCGCTTAAAAACCCTGGATTACCAGATTATTACGATACCCAATAACAAGATAACCACCAATGTTATCATTAATTATGCTGAACCGGATCAAAAACTCAGAATTACTGTCCCGGTTTCTGTGGCCTACGGAAGCGATCCAAAAAAGGTAAAAGAGATCCTGCTTGACATTGCACAAAATACTATTAAAAAAACTGATTATCTTTTAGAAGAACCCGCCCCAAAAGCATTCTTCTTAGAGTTCCATGACTCCAGCCTGAAATTTATCCTCTATGTCTGGGCGCGGAAATATAATCTTCCCAATGAAGTTAAAGATTCCATCAACACGCAAATTGCAGAACGTTTTACCGCTGAAGGAATTGAGATCCCCTACCCTCAGATGGAAGTACGTTTGAAAAAATAACTACAACTTTTTTGAATTTTTTAGGATATTTATCGAATTGCCATACCAGATGCCATCAATATTTCACATGTTATCAGGTCGACGGCTAAGTCAGGTAACCGCTTCAGCGCTCAACTGCGTGACAACAGTATAAAATAAGATTCACATGACGCTGAAGTTACAAATGTATTGATTTAAAGAAGTAATGATTGCAGTAAGAAAGACTGCGATTATCCCCATTATTGAAATCTCAAACTACGATAGTATGATGCAGAGCATTGAACAGGTTCGTGCGCTCTGAACAAGAGATTGGATGAACGGGTTCTATGAAGTTATTAGAATTAATTCTGGATTCATGTTTTTCTTTCCGCAATGTTTTATAGGGAAGACTTACAACGTTGTTAGGCAATTCGCCCCAATGATTATTTGAAATGTTAAGTCATTCGTAAGTATAGGGCAATTGATCAACTCTAAAATAAAGCCTATGTGACACAGCCTGGCAGTGTGCCTCCTTGGTAAGGAGGAAGTCCCGAGTTCAAATCTCGGCATAGGCTTAAATTATAAAGTTAAAATCTCTTTTTTTACAGGCTCTGATTTTTCATTTTATATCGTACTCATAAATCCTGTGTCATCATACTAACACACAGATATCCCCTGCCACAGAGTTTGTGGCGTTTTTTAGCTAATTTAAAAAATAAGTGGGAAATATTTTTTTTACGAATTTTCCCTGCTTTTTTCCGGTATAAAAACAGGATTCATAAATCCCTGATGTACATATATTGTACCGGAAAGGGTATATGCCGCCTTTATAAAACTTATATCTCTTAAGTATTGCCGCGTGAAAATCAAAAAATATTAAAATTTAT
>JAURZP010000272.1 GCA_030653335.1 Methanoregula sp.
TAAAAGGATTTATCGGAACGGTTCATGACATCACCGGGAAAAAACGGGTGTATGCCCCGCACTCCAGTCGCGAGCCATTCAACCGGAACCGTGTCGAACACCTGCCGGATTATATCCTTGTGTATGGTCAGGACGGGAAGATTCTCTATATAAACCCGTCCGCGGCAAAAGCGCTTGGGTATGATTCAGATACGGTGACAGGCACATCCGTACTGTCGTATGTAGCAGAAGAATCCCGTGAGAATGTGGCTGCCAAAATGGCGGAACGTGATGAATGTGGCGAAATTCCAATCTATGAAGTCGAACTTCTGGCAAAGGACGGAAGCCGGAAACTGGTGTTTGTCAAAGGCACACAGGTTCTGTACGACAAAACCCCCGCCACCCTCCTGCTCCTCATTGATATCACCCGGAGAAAGGCCCTCGAAGACGAGCTCACAGCACGTGCAGCAGAACTCGCAAGGATCTCAACTGCATTCCAGCAGGCAAATAAAAAACTCATGCTTCTTTCCAGCATCACAAGGCACGACATTAACAACCAGCTCACGGTGATCCTCGGGTATCTTACATTAATGGAAAATCAGCAGCCCGACCCTGTGATCAATGATTATTACAAAAAGATCATAACCGCTGCAAATTGTATCTCTTCCATGATCCGGTTTACCAATGAATATGAGGATATCGGAATCTCAGATCCCACATGGCAGGACACCCGCACAATTGTAGATACCGCAACAAAAGAAGCTCCGCTCGGAAAGGTCATGGTGAAGAACGATCTTCCTGCCGGAACAGAAGTGTTTGCCGATCCTCTAATCGCAAAGGTATGTTACAACCTGATGGATAATGCAGTGCGCTATGGCGGGAAGATTACGACCATCCGGTTCTCTGTTGATGAACGCGGGGGGGATCGGATCATTGTATGCGAAGATGATGGAGACGGTGTCGTTTCTGAAGAGAAGGAACGGATCTTTGACCGGGGTTTCGGGAAGAACACCGGGCTTGGTCTGGCGCTTTCGAGGGAGATTCTCTCTATCACCGGCATTACGATCCGCGAAACCGGCGAGCCAGGTAAGGGGGCACGGTTTGAGATGGTGGTGCCAAAAGGGGCTTACCGGTTTATGGGGACGGAGGATGAATAACAATTGCCACCCCCTCCTCCATTAGAGCGGACTATCGAGAGCGATCACCCGTAAAAGCAAAAAAATGCAATTGACTATGAAAACTCGTTTGATGCAGAGAAATCATCATCACACTACGTTTTTTCATGATGAATTGAGCTGCTGCCTGAGAACGGTTTTCCTTTTTAAAAGAAGCAAATTTGATCATTTTGAACCGCTAAAAATGAACATATCATAAAGGTTGTCCATTAGTATTATGATATAAAGAGATTCATTGATTAGAAGATGGTTGATAAAAAGTACGAATCCCTAAAGATTGAGAACATTGTTGCATCCGGTGCCATTGCCGAATCCATCGATCTTGTTGCATTGTCAGAAAAAATTGAGAACTGCGAACTCAATAAGAAACGTTTCCCCGGTGCTGTATATCGTATACAGGATCCCAAGATTGCGGCCCTGATCTTTTCGTCGGGCAAGGTCGTGCTCACGGGCATCCGTAACGATAAGGCATTGGCAGACGGACTTGCCATCATCATCAAATCGTTAAAAAAGGCGGGAATAGAACCCCTGGCAGAGCCCAGAATTGCGATCACCAACATGGTCTGTTCGTACAATCTCGGCAAGTACATCAATCTCAACAAGATCGTTGTCACGCTCAATGTCGAAAATATCGAGTACGAACCCGAACAGTTCCCCGGACTGGTATACCGGATAAAAGATCCCAAGATCGTTGTTCTTATCTTCTCTTCAGGAAAGATCATTCTTACGGGTGGAAAGAACTT
>JAURZP010000273.1 GCA_030653335.1 Methanoregula sp.
TCGCTCGATTCGTACGATAAGGCGCTTGACATTAAGCAGGACTATGCTGTGGCATGGTATAGTCGTGGAGGTGCTGCACAAACTTGGCCGGTATGCAGAGGCCGTTACTTCTTTAGACAGGGCACTTGCACTCAATCCAAATTATGCTGACGCAAAAAAACGCAGGGAACAAGCTGCAAGAGAACGGGATAATGGTAAGCACAACAATGGTATATATCATCATACCACTGGTTAAGAGAAATGTTGTCCACAAAAGTGCACCAAGCACGATCATGAAAAAAGATCCGGGTCCGGAGTTCCCGTTGATGTTCATCCGTTAATTCCATTAAATCATACTGCCATTCGTCAGGCAATAAGTATTATGCCCATATTTTTGGGTTCGGAAACTGGGATTACCTGTCATGATGATAATGACTTTTTGTCCCCGCCGGTGAAAATAATTAAAAGGGGTCTTGTCCTTAATATTGCTGAATGAAGGTAGCTGACCAAAAAATTAACAAAAAAACATTGTAACCTTTCAGGTCAAGTCCTCAACGGGATCCAGCCAGAAGGGGCGCCACCACCCGCCTCTGCTGCACTGCGGATGCGGGGGTTTTGTAATGTGCCGTATCATCAGTTGGCATTAGTAAGAATATTATGCAGTCCATCAATGACACGGGGGATTTTCTTTGTTATCGTCTCCCATAAGAGCTCATAATCAACACCGATATACCCGTGAATTACTTTGTCCCTCAAGCCTGCAATGCTCCGCCAGGGAATATCCGGGTACTGTTCACGAATCTGTTCCGGCAAAAGTTTTGTTGCTTCACCCATCACGGCAAACTTGTACAGTACTGCAGAAAGTGTCCTGTCATCATCAACGAATGCTTCATATGACATCCCTGTAGTAAAATCACTAATCGCTTCTGCAGCCTGTAAGATATCATGCAAAAGCAGGGAATACTCTCTCATGCGTACACAACATCCCGGTAGATACCGTCACGGATCTCCGGGCGAAGCGCCCGTGGGGTAGCAAGATCGACATGTCTCCCGATTTTTTCTTCGAGGTACTGCGAAAGCTCAATGAGATCAAAGAGATCCGCTCCTTCTTTAAAATCAACAAGGATGTCCACATCGCTGTCAGCCCGTGCCTCTTTCCGGGCAAACGAACCGAACACACCAATCCTGCGGACTTTATACCGTGCGGTAAGATCATCTTTTAGAGACCTGAGCAGATCAAGAATCTCATCACGGGTTATCGTTAACATTCTCATGTTCCTATCTGGTGTGCCTCACAATAATCATTTCCCTTATGGGATATCTCTTTATTCCGTGATTGCACACACAAAAAGCACCGGTGCATGTCCATAGCCCGCCCTATGAAGGCACCCGGCCAAACCCCCAACGCTCACCGAACCTACGGCTCGTCGCACCGCCCTTATCGCCGTCGGCTCCACCGGCCCGCTCCTCACATACCACTACCTCAAAAATGTTCGTTACTGTTGATCGTACTCATGCGGAACGCTCAGTCACTCACTCGCGCCACTGCCGCCCGCTGATCCGGTGTCGACAATGCGCTCGTTTTTGGCCGCTGGGACACAGTTCTGAAAATTTTAATTCATCCCGTTTAAGAAAATGTTCTGGATCCTTTTTGTGATGAGGGTCCAGGTTGTGAATCTTGCAACAGCTCAGCAGTTGGTCAGGATGATTGCGGGATGTTAGGCGTTTTCGCCCATTTATCCCTCCACGGAGACCTCTCGAATCAGTGGGTATGTACCACGAGGGAAAACAAGCCCGTATTGGGCTCCGATTGCCTTTTTTTAGAGCCGGTCCCGGACCGGAAAACCCCGTAAAACGCCCGGATTCC